>NZ_VOYO01000010.1:0-104813 GCF_013420255.1 Acinetobacter sp. YH01021 | reverse complement strand
TCGCTCGTCCAGGTAACAGATCCTTAATCTGCTCCCACTGATCATCTCTTAATGCATAGCGTTTAGTCATGAAAAAATAATGAGGACAGGTTAGATTTTCTCAAGCTAATTGATGACAGGCTCTAGATTTTTAGTTTATTTTTAACCGGAAATTCTTTAGATGAGCTATTCATTCAGCCATAAGAAAATCATAATGAACCTTCAAGATGCAGAAAAATTTTTACAAGAACAGCAGAACATCTTAGAGAACCAACGTCAGCAAAAAACTAGACGAGTGCAACAAGCCTTTTTTATGATTCACGTACTGTTTGTAGCCTTAAATGCTATTCTCTTGATCCTAAATTATCAAAAGACGGGAGAGTGGAACTTGCTGTACCTCGGGCTGAGTTTCATGTCTCTAATATTGATTTTAAGGTATTTAAAGACAGGTTTTGTTTATCAACGGAAATGAAATAACGTTAAAATGAATTTTAGATCATAAAAATCAAAAGCCTAATAATTAACAAAGCATGAAAAAAGTTCTTAAAAATCCCATTCTATTGTCATTACAATGTAATTTTGCTTTTGCTGGATAAATAGCTTACACTGGTTGCACTTCAAGCAAGTACTGTTCTTGCTTCTATTATTATTTTAAGCTGATTGTGATGTACTTTTTAGTTCAAGTATTTGAACTCAAATAAGATCTACTAACCATAGAACTATTATGTAAACTAGGTTGTTATTAATCTCTCTCCATATAGTCACAAAAAGCTCATATCGTGTGAGTAAATATTTTGATCAAAATCAATGAATGGCATATTGCCACTGCCGCTGATGGCAATGAAATTAACGTGAAACTGGTTCCATTAAAGCGCAAGCAAAATACAATGGACGGTTTTATCTGGGTTGAGGTCGGTAAAATGATTCAATTGCCAACGGGTGAGGAATTTCAGTTCAATCTCGATGGTAAAAGTTTCTATACTGGGGTAAACCAGCTTTATCGTCTGTGTTAAGCAGATCAATATCGTAAAAAGTGGCTGATTAATATCGCCACTTTTTTAGTTTCAGGGTATCAAAACTTTGATCTTCCTGAATTTCCAGAATCTCTGCACTGTCTTCTTTCCAGTCGCCTAGTACAATTCTTCTTTTCTGGGCTAAATGATGAATGGCTGCGCGATGCGTATGACCATGGATCAGTACATCTACATCCTGTAATGCCAGCTCAACTGCATGTGGGTTGACGTCCATCACTTCATAGCTTTTAAACTGTTGTGCCTGATGGCTTTGTTGACGAAAGCGGTTGGCTAGTCTGGTTCGAAATGAGAGAGGGGTTTTTCTTAAGAAGCCAAGTAGCCAGGGATGACGAATAATCTTTTTAAAACGCTGATAGGAGACGTCATCGGTACATAGCGCATCGCCATGTTCCAGGCGAAAATGTATTCCAGCAATGATTAACTGGTCAATCTCAGGAAGAAGCTGCCCGCCAAATCGAGCTAAAAATTTATTTCCCAAGACAAAATCCCGGTTGCCCGCTTGAAAATAGACCTGATTCCCAGCCTGAGTAAACTGTTTTAATGTAGTGACAATATCGTCCAGCCACGGAGCTGTATAGTCATCACCAATCCAGGCATTGAACCAGTCACCCAGAATATACAATTGGGTATTTTGATCTAGATATTCAGTTAATAAATCTAAAAACCCCCGAACAAGTCGAGGGTGATCAGGTGACAAATGTAAATCTGAGATAAACAGATAGGTCACGAATCGTTTCCTTTTATTCCTCTCTAGATCCCTCATTCATATGAGGGATTTTCCATTACACCGTTTTAAAGCATCGCTTTAAAACTCATAAAGAACGGAGAGGACGTTTTTTATTCAGAAATGATTTTTGCAGATTCGATTACTACGTTTTCTAGAGGAACGTCAGCGTGGTAGCCACGGTTGCCAGTACGTACGTTTTTGATTTCGTTCACAACGTCCATACCTTCAACCACTTTACCAAATACGGCATAACCCCAACCTTGAGCAGTTTTGCCAGAGTGGTTAAGGAATGAGTTGTTTTTCACGTTAATGAAGAATTGAGCAGAAGCAGAGTGCGGTGCTTGAGTACGCGCCATTGCAATCGTACCTTCGTCATTGGTCAAGCCGTTGTCTGCTTCGTTTTCGATCGCATCACGTGTTGCTTTTTCCTTGAAGTTTTCATCCATGCCGCCGCCTTGGATCATGAAACCATCAATAACACGGTGGAAAATTACGCCGTCATAAAAACCGTCACGTACGTATTCTAAAAAGTTAGCTACGGTTTTAGGTGCTTTTTCAGCATTGAGTTCTAGAACAATACGACCTTTATTGGTGTTTAATTCGACTTGAGGAAAACTCATTGTGTAATCTCCTGATCATGGACGAGTGCCATGGTTTTTTCTGAATGAGTGAAGCATAAGCAAACTACATTCGACAAGGCAAGTAAAAACATTATTTTCTTTGTTAAAAGCATAAAAATAATACCTTATTTATACGTTGATTTATCAAGGCATTTCAATTGCTGCCAGACAGGGCGTTATATTTCGGGTTAGGTACAAATTGAATCATTTTCCAGTTTCGTAAAGTGTTGATATTTTAGTTTTGGGCAGCTTGCTGTATTTTCACTTTTTAAAATGAGTGAATTGAAATCAAATACCGTAGTTAGCGGTTGAGAGATTAAGCACCTATAGTTAAACTAAGGAACTTTGATAATGAATATACGTACAACTTGTACGATGAAATATTCGTTAATCCCTTTTTAACTTTAGAAGTGAATGATTGATCATGAAGCCAAATGATGTTGTGACATCTCTGCCCGAGAACCCGACCCAGAAGAACAATGCAGTCGATTCAGTGCAGCAGCAAGAACAACAACCAGGCTTGGACTTTGTACGTCAGGTCATTACTGATGATTTAGCCGCTGGTCGTACTCAACAGGTGGTGACGCGTTTTCCGCCTGAGCCGAATGGCTATTTACATATTGGCCATGTGAAAGCAATTTGCTTGAACTTCGGTATTGCTGAAGAATTTAAAGGTGTGTGTAACCTGCGTTTTGACGATACCAACCCGGATGCCGAAGAGCAGGAATATGTGGATGGTATTGCCAATGACGTGAAATGGCTGGGTTTCCAATGGGAAGGCGAGCCGCGTTATGCATCAAGCTATTTCGATCAACTTTATACCTGGGCAGTTCAGCTGATTGAGCAGGGCGATGCCTATGTGGATTTGCAAAGCCCTGAAGAGATCCGTTTAAACCGTGGTAATTTCGTTGAGCCAGGTAAAAACTCGCCACAACGCGATGCAACGGTTGCAGAAAACCTGGAACGTTTTGAGAAAATGCGCAGCGGTGAATATGCAGAAGGTCAGGCCGTTTTACGTGCCAAGATCGATATGACGTCACCGAACGTGCATATGCGTGATCCGATCCTGTATCGTATCCTGCATTCTGAGCACCATCAGACTGGCGATAAATGGAAAATTTATCCAATGTATGACTATGCGCATCCACTTTCTGATGCGATTGAAGGCATTACGCATTCACTGTGTACTTTGGAATTCCAGGATCACCGTCCGTTCTATGACTGGGTGGTGGCAAAAGTTAAATCACCATCCGTGCCACGTCAGTATGAATCGAGCCGTTTGAATGTGGACTATACCATCACCTCAAAACGCAAATTGCGTAAGCTGGTTGAAGGTGGTCATGTAAATGGTTGGGATGATCCACGTATGCCAACTGTAGTGGGTATGCGTCGTCGTGGTTTCACACCTGAAGGTCTACGTGATTTCTGTCAACGTGTCGGTGTGTCGAAGGTTGATGGCAGTATCGTCGATGTAGCCATGCTGGAATACTGTATTCGCCAGTCTCTGGAAAATACCGCAGCTCGTGGTATGGCGGTGTTAAATCCATTAAAAGTGACTTTAACCAACTTGCCAGCCGATATGGACCTGACCCATTCACGTCATCCGAATGTCGATATGGGCGAGCGCGTTATTCCATTGACGACTGAGCTGTATATTGACCGTAAAGACTTTGAAGAAGAGCCACCAAAAGGCTTTAAACGTTTGATTCCAGGTGGTGAAGTCCGTTTACGTCATGCCTATGTCATCAAATGTGACGAAGTCATTAAAGATGAAAATGGCGAAGTAGTTGAGCTGAAATGTTCGATTGATCCTGAAACTTTGGGTAAAAATCCTGAAGGTCGTAAGGTGAAAGGTGTGATTCACTGGGTATCTGCGACAAAAGGCGTTCCTGCGGAAGTGCGTATTTACGACCGTCTGTTCACCGAATCTGATCCAGAAGTGGGTGATGACTTCCTGGCAAACCTGAACCCTGAATCATTAAAGGTAGTTCAGGCCGTGATTGAGCCTGCTTTGGCACAAGCACAACCGGAAGACCGGTTCCAGTTTGAGCGTGAAGGCTATTTTGTGGCAGATCAATACGATCATTCAAGCGAAAAACCGGTATTCAACCGTATCCTTGATCTTAAGGACAGCTTTAAACCTGGCAAATAAGCTGGTTTAAGTCAGAATGTAAAAAGCCCAACTCTGGTTGGGCTTTTTCAATACAGCAGGGAAAATTGCATGATTGTGCGTGATAAGAATAATAGTTTGGGTTTACTGTTTGCCTGGCAGGGAACAATTCTGCCCAAGGTGCTGCCCGCATTGGTTTTGGTGGTCTTTATTTCCGCTTTACTGGTGTATTTGAGTCAGGCACATTTCGTGAGCCTTCCTGCCGTCCCGGCAATTGGCTTTACCATCTTTGGTGTGATTCTCTCGATCTTTCTGAGTTTTAGAAATACGGCCTGCTATGATCGCTGGTGGGAAGGGCGCAAGCTATGGGGCGCGCTGATTGCCACTACGCGCCATTTATGCCGGGATAGCCATGTGCTGGATGAGCAAACCCGTGAAATCTTATTGTACCGCATGATGCTGTTCACCCATCTATTACGGGATCGGCTGAGACAGCAAACGCCCAGTATTCAGGCTTATCAAGCCACTACCAGTTTTGAACCTAAGTCATTTGAGCAATTGTCCATGCAAATCAATCCTTCACAATGGGTGCTGGAACAGATGCAAAAAGAGCTGGTGCAGCAATATAAACAGAGCAAGATCAGCGATATTATTTATAACAACCTGAATCAGCATACTGTGGCTTTGGGAGATATTCAGGCCGGTTGCGACCGGATTTTGTCAACGCCATTACCATTTTCTTATTCGGTGCTGTTGCATCGCGCGGTTTATTCTTTTTGCTTTATCTTGCCTTTCAGTTTGCAGGCGAATTTAGGCCTGTGGACGCCGATACTGGTCGGATTGATTGCTTATATGCTGCTCGGGCTGGATGAGCTCAGTGCGGAGCTGGAAGAACCTTTTGGCCTGCAGGACAACGATCTGCCGCTAGATTCAATTGTACGACTAGTAGAGCGGGAAACCCTAAGCTCTTTAGGTAAAGCACTACCTGAGGCGATTCAAGCCAGAAAAGGCTATTTAACCTGATTCCTTATCGATATCATCAAAATGTAAACACGAACTTAAAATTTCTTGCTAATAAAAAATCATCGGCAGGCTGAGCTTTAAATTAACGATGTTTAAGATTGGTCAGGTCTGACACTTTAGTTTTAGCCTGATCTTGCAATTCACGGTATTGTTGCAAACGCAGATTGGCTTTATCTCTGAGCTTCTTCTTGATGTACAGCGCCAATGCGAAACTGGTGGTGGTCAGGGTCAGGAACATGCTGTTCATAAAACTCATCATCGAGCTGATATAACCAATCGTGGTCAGACGATTCATCATATAAATCACTTGCGGGCTGCTTTCTACGCCGGTAATGGCCCAGGTACACAAATGTTCGCAATTATTAATAATCAGATGATAGTTATTTTCATGCATTCTGGACCGCATGCGGCGCACCACTTTACGACCTTTATATTTTGCCGAGTCATAATGCTGCATATGAATCGGTTTGCCATGACTGAATTTTTCAATCGAGGTGATTTCAATGGGGCGTTTCTTGAATAAATGCGCAAAGCCGGAATAATGAATGACACGACCACGTCCGGCGTAAATCCCATGATGGGTATAACCGAAATGTTTAACCATAAGGTGTGCGCCTATGGGAAACCGTTTAGTCTGTTGCATATCAGAATTAAGCCATTTAAAAAGCATTGTCGTTTAATAGGAAGTGTACTGTGTTTTGCTAAATTAATCGATGCCTTGCCTGAGTTTCAGATCAGAATTGAAGAGTTATTAAGCCAAATTTAAAGGGATTTAAAGAAAGCAGAATTTAGAACATATTCTTCTGGTAAAGGTTTTAAATAGCCTAAGCAAGCCTTAACATTTCTTCAAATCAAAGGGGATCAAATAAGTTGTTTAGAGTTTTCCTGCCTGATCTCTGAAGTTTTAAAGTTGGAGTTAATAAACTATGCTGAAATAGAGAAGACCAAACCCTTCAACTATAAACTTTCAAGCATAAAAAAAGCACCTGACTACGCAAGTGCTTTCTTTATACGGCTGTAACCTTGGCCGATTACTGCAATGGCAAGTGCTGAAGTTCATTCAGTTCTTTACGGCTATAGCCGCGAGATACCAGAACCTTTTTAATTCCGATGATGATTTCTTCATCAGTGGCTTTAGAAAGTGCTTCAAGAAGCTGTTCATTTGTCTTGCAAGAGCAATCATTTTCAACACAAGCAATTTGATTCTTGTGTTCATTGTGTTGTTCATGAGAAAACAACTTTTGCCAAAAACTCATAGAGCCTTCATACAACAACCTAACATAGAGTGAAATATAGCCAATTAAATAAATAAAGCAATAGGACCTATGTGATAAAAGCAGCAGTTGGTCTTGAAAATTTCCGATGGAAGCCTAAAGGTCTAACGATATTTCTTGCTGTACAAGTCAATATTTATTATTAAATACATGATTTTTAATATAAAAAATGGAGCTTTAAAAAGCTCCATTTTTGTAACAATATAATAAATTGAAACAAATTCTTTATACTTTTTCCAACAATACACCCGTTTCAACATGGTGTGTATACGGGAACTGGTCAAACATGGCGAACTTGCTAATTTTATGCGTTTGAGACAACTGTTTCAGATTGTCATATAAAGTATCTGGATTACAAGAAATGTAAATAATACGCTGGAAACGCTGTAACAGTTTCAGCGTTTCATCATCAATACCAGCACGCGGTGGATCGACAAATACCGTATCAAAATCATAAGTCGAAATATCAATTTGTGCTTCCTGTAAGCGACGGAAAACACGTTCGCCATTATACGCTTGAGTGAATTCTTCTGCAGACAAACGCGCAACCTGAATATTTTCAATCTGGTTCTGCTCAATATTCCACTCAGCTGCATAGACTGAAGATTTGGCTAATTCAGTGGCCAATACACGGCGGAACTTGGTCGAAAGTGGCAGGGTAAAGTTGCCATTGCCACAGTAGAGTTCCAGCAAATCTTTATCTGATTGCTCTGCTGCATCACATGCCCATTCCAGCATTTTTTGACAAACTTGTGCATTCGGCTGGGTGAAGCTGCTTTCGATCTGCTTGTATTTATAGCGACGGTCAAAGACCGACAGTTCTTCCACCACATATTCATCAGTCAGGACGAATTTCTGGCCACGGCTGCGGCCAATCAGTTTGATATTCAGCTTTTCCGCCAGGGCTTTTGCTGCAGGTTCCCAGCTTTCATCCAGCTTGCGGTGATAAATCAGGGAAACTAGGACTTGGCCACTTAAAGTCACCAGAAAATGGACTTCAAATAGACGATGACCCAGATTGGCATCTGCCTTGAATGCTTCAAGTAATTGTGGCATCAAGTCATTAATGCTGCGGTCTGCAATTGGAAATTCATCAATACGAATGACTTTTTTATTGTTGTTCTCGTCACGTTCGAACATGGCATAAAACAGATCATCTTCAGTATGCCAGATCCGGAATTCAGCACGCATGCGGAAATATTTTTCAGGAGACTGGAATACTTCTAAAGCAGGTGGTTGATATTCGGCAAACTGAGCGCTGATGCGTTCAATTTTGGCTTCAAGTTGTTGCTGATAAGATGAAGTCATATGCAGTAAGAAATCGCAAATATTTTAAAGCGCAAATGGTAGCAAAAAATTGCCGATCTGCCTAAGCCTATTGTAGTTGAGCCGCTTTAAAAGCTGCATAAAAAAGACCAAACCTTCTGAGGAGAGAGATTTGGCCATCAAGAGGAAAGATTTAAGCTAAAAATGCTGAGATGATTAGACTAATTTAGAGATTATCCATCGTCATCAAGCTGGCATTGCCGCCTGCCGCCGCCGTGTTGATACTGATCGCGCGTTCAATCACAAATCGCTCGACCGGAATATCATAGTTGCCCGAAGTTAAATGGGTGATACCAATAATTGGACCTTGGCGTGTTGCAATGCGTTTCTGCAAATCAATCAGTTCAGTAGTGTCACCATGATGCAGGACGGCCTCAAATACACCTGTTTCAATATCCCGGACCACTTTAAATTGCTTGCTAACCGCGGCTGGCATGGTTGGTAAATATTTCAGAATAAAAGTATTGTCAGCTAGGAATGCAGGACGACTGCCGACCGATAAAATTGCCAGAATTTGCTGAATCTGGTCTTGCTCGGTATGTGCTAAGGATAAAACGCTTTCTCGTGGCAAGATCATGTACTGATTTTCTTCACCGGTTGGACCTTGCAGGCTAAAGCTTTGACCAGTGGCAATCTCAATAGGTGCTTTTAAAGATAAAGTCGGAAAAGTTTTAGCTCCCCAGGCTTTAAATTCCTGAACAAGGTTATTTTCAACAAGTGCTGGACCCGCTTGAACTGCATAAGGTGAGCTCAGTTTTTTCTCGGATACTTGATGCATTAAACGATAGATATACAACGGGCCACCCGCTTTCGGACCGGTGCCGGACAGACCTTCACCACCAAAAGGCTGGACGCCCACGACCGCACCAACGATATTGCGGTTGATATACAGGTTGCCGACTTCTGCTCGCGCAATCACGGTTTGCATGGTTTCATCAATACGCGTGTGCAAGCCCATGGTCAGACCATAGCCCTTACTGTTGATCTGATCTAATAACTGTTCCAGTTCGCCATATTTATAGCTGATCAGATGCAGCACCGGACCAAATACTTCACGTTCTAGATCGTCCAGATTTGGCAGTTCAATCAGGGTCGGCGCAATGAATGTTCCTGGAGTTAATTCAGTCTGGTCTTGATTAAACATCAACTGATGAACTGTATGACCTTTGCTGCGCATCTGCTCAATATGCTTTTGGATATTTTGCTGGGCTTCTGCATCAATCACTGGACCAATATCGGTTTTCAGCAAGACCGGATTGCCAACGCGCAACTGTTGCATGGCACCTTTGAGCATGTTGCGAACAGCCTCCAGATTATCCTCTTGCACACAAAGGACACGCAGGGCAGAACAGCGCTGACCGGCACTGTCATAGGCAGAGCTCACAACATCCAACACCACCTGTTCAGTCAATGCAGATGAATCCACAATCATGGCATTTTGACCACCAGTTTCAGCAATCAGGGTGACGCTTTCTCCAAACTGGTTTATTCGTTCTGCCACGGTTTTTTGTAGAATTTGGGCGACCTCGGTGGAACCGGTAAACATGATGCCCTGAATACGTGGATCTGCACTGAGCTGTGCACCAATGGTTTCACCACGGCCCGGCAATAGCTGTAACACATCCTGCGGAATGCCGGCTTCCCATAAAATCTGTACGGCTTGTGCTGCAATGAGCGGTGTTTGTTCAGCCGGTTTGGCAATCACGGTATTGCCAGCGACCAGCGCTGCTGAAATCTGACCGGTAAAAATCGCCAGCGGGAAGTTCCATGGACTGATACATAGTACAGTACCTAAAGGCTGGATCTGTACATTGTCACTGAGATCCAAAACTTGAGCTGCATAGTAACGCAAGAAATCTACCGCCTCACGTACTTCGGCAATCGCATTGGCATAGGTTTTACCTGCTTCGCGAGAAAGAAGAACCATGAGCGGAAGCAAACGCTGTTCCATCAGTTCTGCGGCTTTATTCAGGCAGGCAGCACGCTCATTTTTTGGCAGATTGGCCCAGAAACTTTGTGCATTAACTGCTTGAGTGAGTGCAATTTCGGCCTGTTCAGAAGTTGCTTCATAGACTGTGCCGACCACATCCTGATGGTGTGCTGGATTGATCACTGGAACTGCATGGGGCGTATTCACGCTGCTAAATGCCGTTCCCATAGCAGCTGACTGAAATTGCGTATTTGCCAGACTGGATGCGACTTCATTTAAAATACTGAGTTCAGCATCATTGGCCAAATCGAGTCCTGAAGAGTTCAATCGTGCATCGGCATAAAGATCTTGCGGATAAGGAATATGCGGGTGCTTGGCACCCATCACGCCTTCCTGTTTTGACGCCTTTAAAATGGTTTGCTGTGGATTTTCAATCAAATCTTCAATTTTCAAGGTTTTGTCAGCAATACGATTGACGAAGGAGGTATTGGCACCATTTTCCAGTAAGCGGCGCACCAGATAAGCCAGCAAGGTTTCATGATTGCCGACTGGCGCATAGATCCGGCATGGTACACCGAGTTTATTTTTCGATGGATCGCCCACGACATTTTCATACAGTGGTTCGCCCATGCCATGCAGACATTGGAACTCATATTGGCCGGCATAATACTGCTCAGGTTGTGCCAGCTGATAGATCGTCGCTACCGTTTGTGCATTGTGAGTGGCAAATTGCGGGTAGATATAATCCGGTTCAGCCAACAGCTTACGCGCACAGGCGATATAAGATAGATCGGTATGAACCTTGCGGGTAAATACGGGATAATCCGACATTCCATCAATCTGGGCCTTTTTGATTTCGCTATCCCAATACGCGCCTTTGACCAGACGAATCATCAGGCGTTTCTGGCTGCGCTTCGCCAGATCAATGATGTAATCCACCACATAGAAGCAGCGTTTCTGATAAGCCTGAATTACAAAGCCAATGCCTTTCCAGTCCTGCAATTGCGGTTCAAAACACAGACGTTCTAATAATTCTAGCGAAATCTCAAGGCGATCGCTTTCTTCAGCATCGATATTTAAACCAATATTGTACTGCTTGGCCAAGACCGCGAGTTTCAGTACTTTTGCATAGAGCTCATCATGCACGCGATCCATTTGCGAACGCTGATAACGGGGGTGCAGCGCAGAGAGTTTGATAGAAATGCCAGGCCCGTCATAAACATCTTTATCCTGTGATGCTTGACCAATAGCATGAATGGCTTGCTGATAATCCTGATAATAACGTTCAGCATCCGGATCGGTCAGTGCAGCTTCACCCAGCATGTCATAGGAATAGCGAAAGCCTTTTTCTTCCAGCGGCTCCGCATTTTTCAGGGCTTCATCAATGGTTTCACCCGTAACAAACTGCTCGCCCATCATGCGCATGGCAACATCGACGGCCTTACGGATAATCCCGCGACCACTGCGTGCCAAAAGACCGGTCAATAAGCTAGACAGGCTTTTTTGCTGTGGGGTTTCCATCAGCTTGCCGGTCAGCATCAGTCCCCAGGCTGCTGCATTCACAAACATCAATTGGCTCTGGCCCAAATGTTCTTTCCAGTTACCTTGATTGATTTTGTCACGGATCAGCAAGTCACGTGTGGCTTTGTCCGGAATCCGCAGTAAGGCTTCTGCCAGACACATCAGGGCAATGCCTTCCTGAGAAGATAAAGAAAATTCCTGCAATAAGCCTTGGACAATACCGGCTTTCCCAGTGGAACTTTTGCGTTCACGTAAGGAATGTGCGAGATCAAAGGCAAGCGCCTGAATCTTGTCACTCATCTCGGAAGAAATTTCACTATGGGCCAATAACTCTTCGACGCATTCAGTTTCTGCACGACGCCATGCCGTATTAATACGTTCTTCGTATTGGTTTTTGTGTTTAAATTCAGCAATATAGTTTGAGTGCTGGGCTGAATCTAAAATTGAATCTGGGCGGAGAGTGGTTGGCATAGTGACTTCCTGTACTGCGTCAATCAGTTCTTTGAGGTGAATGAGTTTTAATCTATAATCACAGAATATTTGACGAATATCTCACTATAGTTTTCGCTTTTTTTAGAGAATAATTCTAATGCCAAGTCCTTATTTGAACCTTGACCGTATAGATATTAGTATACTGGGTTTATTGCAATCCGATGCCAAGCTATCCAATATCAAACTGGCTGAACTGGTCAATTTGTCGCCTACAGCAGCCTTGGCGCGTGTACAAAAGCTGACCCGGGAAGGTTTTATTGTGGGCTATGAAGCGCGCCTCAATCCAGTCATGTTGAATAATGGTTTTGTGGTCTTTGTTGAAATTTTATTGGATAAAACCACGCCGAATGTTTTAGATGAATTTTCCCATGCTGTGCGGCAGATTCCTGAAATTATCGAGTGTCATATGATCAGTGGCGGTTTTGATTTCGTGGTAAAAATCCGCTGTGCCAATATGGATGAATTCCGGAAAATCTCTGGTCAGATCTTGTGGCAATTGCCCGGAATTAAAGAAACGCGCAGTTATCCGGTGATGGAAGTGATTAAAGAAAGTCAGCAGATCCATCTGAAAATGCCGGGAAAAGCCAAATAATTAGCAGTAAATTAAAATCAAAAAAGGGACTCGAAAGTCCCTTTAATTTATGCTGAAAAAAATATTTATTTTTTCATTTCCGCCATTTCTTTTTGATACTCGGCTTTAGCCATTTCAAAACGATGAACCACATCTTCGCTAGGTGCTTTATCCAGCAGGCTGACGATGACAATACTGAGGGTAGCCAGAATAAAGCCCGGAATAATCTCATACAGACCGGTATCACCCATGTAATTTTTCCAGACAATTACAGTCACGGCACCGACCACCATACCGACAATCGCGCCGTTGAGGGTCATTCGTTTCCAGAATAGCGACAAGATAATCAGTGGGCCAAATGCGGCACCAAAACCTGCCCAGGCATAAGCCACCAGTCCTAAAACCTTACTATTCGGATTAATCGCCAGTGAAATGGCAATCAGGGCAATCACCAAGACCATGCCACGACCGACCCAGATCAGTTCTTTCTGTGAGGCATTTTTACGCAGGAAACTCTTATATAAATCTTCGGTCAGGGTGGTAGAGCAGACCAAAAGCTGACAGCTCAAGGTACTCATAATTGCCGCCAAGATAGCAGCCAGAATGATTCCGGCAATCCAAGGATTAAACAGAATTTTGGTCAACTCCATAAATACCGTTTCAGGGTTTTGATTCACCACCGAGGCCAATGCGGGATTGACACTGAAGTAGGCAATACCGATATAACCGGCAGCCACTGCACCACCTAGGCATAGAATCATCCAGGTCATGCCAATACGGCGCGCAGCAGGAATGGTTTTGACCGAATCTGCTGCCATAAAACGCACCAGAATATGCGGCTGACCAAAATAACCCAAGCCCCAGGCCAGACTGGAAATAATCGCAACGGTGCTTAAACCTTCAAGCATGCTGGAGGCATGTGGACGAGCTGATTCAAGAATGACACTCACTTGCTGGCTGTTGTCGCCCAAGGCCAAGAAGGTAATGATCGGAGTCAGCAATAAGGCAAAAATCATCAAACCGGCTTGGAATGTATCTGTCCAGCTGATCGCCAAAAAGCCACCAATACAAACATAAAGAATCGTCGCCATCGCACCAATCACAAGCGCTGTGGTGTAATCCCAGCCAAACAGGCTTTCAAACAGTCGTGCACCTGCGACCATGCCTGAGGCACAATAAATTGCAAAGAACACCAGAATCACCAAGGCAGACAAGACCCGTAAAATACGTTTACGATCGGAAAAACGGCTGGTGAAATAATCCGGCAAGGTCAGGGCATTGTTCTGATATTCGGTATGGGCACGCAGTCGACCTGCCACCAGTAACCAGTTCAGCCATGCACCGATAATCAAACCGATCGCAATCCAGGCTTCTGACAGGCCAGACAGGTAAATGGCTCCCGGAAGACCCATCAACAGCCAGCCACTCATATCCGATGCGCCCGCTGAAAGTGCAGTGACCACACTGCCCAGACTCCGTCCACCTAGAATATATTCGTCAAAATTGGAGGTGGCACGATAAGCATATAACCCGATTGCAATCATGGCGATAATATAAAACATGAAGGTAATCAGGGTGGGGTTTAAAGAAGTCATAGGCAGGTCATCCTGTAAATATGGAAATCATCGTCCAAGATGATTTTTTGTACTGAGATCGCAAGGAGGTGATTCAAGCATGGTTTAAAAATTACACTCTGTAACAATTACACAGCTTTTATGTATGTCTATTGTAAACATCGTAGTAATTCTCTGAAATTAAATCAGGAATAACTTGAGCGGATAAAAGGCAATACGACGTCAAATTCAGGGGGGAAGTGGAAATTTTGAATAAATAATTAAAATATTTAAATTTTAGCCAGTTGTTTACACAATATTACAAAATTCACATCCTTAGCGTATTGGTAATAAATCGTAGCAAATCTAGGTTAAAGTCTTCCTATTAGGCCTGTATTTGTTTGCTCATATTAATGTCACACCAAATACGGTGCATCGCCAAGAGTATTTTTTAGTGGACAATATGCTTCAAATCGAACCGACCCGCATTGAACGTGATTTATTGGGGGAAAAACAAATCCCGTTGCATAGCTATTATGGGATTCATACCTTACGTGCCATCGAAAATTTTAAGATTTCCGGATTGGCGGTAGGGCAACAAACGCATTTTATTCGTGCTTTGGCTCAAGTGAAAAAAGCTTCGGCACAGGCCAATCTGCATTTTCAGAAACTGTCCGAGCAGACCAGTACTGCCATTCAGAAAGCTTGTGATGAATTGATTCAGCATCCGGAAGCGTGGCAAGCGGCATTTCCACTCGATCCTTATCAAGGCGGTGCCGGAACCTCCATCAATATGAATGCCAATGAGGTGATTGCCAATATTGCCCTTGAAATGTCGGGCCATCAGAAAGGCAATTATCACATTCTGCATCCGAATGATCATGTCAATACTTCGCAATCAACCAATGATGTCTATCCAACGGCTTTGCGTCTGGCGACCTATAGCAGTCTAGATGAGTTATTGAGCGTGCTTAAAGCATTGATTGACTGTATCGACCATAAAGCTGCCGAATTTGAATATGTCATCAAGATGGGACGTACCCAGTTACAAGATGCAGTTCCGATGACCATGGAACAGGAATTCCGGGCATTTGCCATCTTATTAAAAGAAGACCTGAAGCTGATTGGGCAGATGCGACAGTTATTGCTAGAAGTCAATTTAGGCGCCACCGCCATTGGGACCGGGGTGAATACACCGCCGGGCTATGCCAAGCAGGTGGTAGAAACCTTGGCGCATCTGACTGGTCTGCCTTTAAAAGGAGCCACAGATTATGTCGAGGCGACCAGCGATTGTGGCGTCTTTATTATTTTGTCGAGCAGTTTAAAACGTCTGGCAGTGAAACTGTCCAAAATCTGTAATGACTTGCGCTTGCTCAGCTCGGGACCGCGTACAGGGTTAGCTGAAATCCGTTTGCCTGAGTTACAGGCAGGTTCTTCGATCATGCCGGCAAAAATCAATCCGGTAATTCCGGAAGTGGTCAATCAGATTGCCTTTCGGGTGATTGGTAACGACTTAACCATTACTATGGCTGCGGAAGCCGGACAGCTACAATTGAATGTCATGGAACCTGTGATTGCCGTGGCGATGAATGAATCAATTCAGTTATTGACCCAAGGCATGCAAACCCTGAATCAGAAATGTATTGCTGGTATTCAGGCCAATGAACAGATTTGCTTAAGTTCCGTCATGCGCAGTGTCGGGATTGTGACCTTGCTTGAACCGATATTGGGACATGCCAAATGCGATGAAATCGGCAAACAATGTATGCGGGAAAATAAAACTGTACCGCAAGTGGTGTTGGAGCTGGGCTTATTGAGTGAAGCGCAATTAGAAGAGATTTTTGCATTTGAAAATCTGGTGTCTGAAATCCCTTCAGCAGAGAATCAGCTCGAACAGGTTTCTTAACATACATATACCTATTAAATCGTCTGAAACAGCGAATCGCTGCTATTTTGATAATTTGCCTCAAGTTCAGGATGTGGATTTGAGGCATTTTCATCTAGACTAGAGCCTGAACTATATTTGGCTGGGTAAATGGCGATGTTTGATAAAATCAGTGCCTTATTTAAAAGTAATAAACCGACTGCTGCACAGCTATATTTAGAAGAGCAGAATATCCAGTATGTAGAAGGGACTGGTTATATCGTCGATGGTATTCAACTCAATCAGGAATTGGGTGCACGATTAGAGTATTTGTCGAATCGCCGTTTAAAACAGTTTGATGATTTAAAAGCGTTATATGACACCGCGATGCTGATCAATGAAAAAATTGATCTGGAAATTGCCCATCAGCGTTTTAATGCAAGTTTGGGGAATACCGAAGAGAATCTGCTGCAATTTAAAATGATTCTTAAGAATTTAAATGATTATTATCGTAACTTTCTGCGCGATCAAAAATAAGCTGCAAAAGTGGCTTAAAATCGAAGTATATGGATGTGGCAAGACTGCATAAAATAACAAAATATCCTGAGATCATCGTGCTAGTATAAGCCTCAGGTTATTTAGACTTTAAAGCTATATCCATGTTCCAGCAAGAAATTTCCCAACTCAATTTACCACAGCTCAAAGCAGGCGAGAAACGCTGGTTAGGCAATCTGCAAGGTTCCTCAACTGCATTATTGCTCAAGGAAATCGTGCAGCAGCAATCGCGCTTATTTATTGTGATTGCACGTAATAATCAGCATTTGGGTCAACTGGAAAGTGAACTGGAATTTTATGGGATTAAACCCACGATTTTTCCGGATTGGGAAATCTTGCCTTATGATCGTCTCTCCCCACATCAGGATATTGTCTCGGAACGTCTGGCAATCTTATCCAATATGCCCAAAACTGGTGTACTGTTGTTGTCCGCCTCAACTTTGGCACAACGTGTGGCGCCAACCTCATGGATTCTGGGTGAGCATTTCGATATTCATGTCGGTCAGAAATTTGATCTGGAACAACAAAAGAAAAAGTTGATTCAGGCCGGTTATCATCTGGTCGATACCGTCTATGATCCAGGTGAATTCGCGGTACGCGGCAGTATCATGGATATCTACGCATCGGGACAGGAAGCACCGATTCGGATTGACCTGTTTGATGATGAAATTGAAAGCCTGAAATTTTTCGATTCCGAAACTCAGCGTACCACGCAAAGTTTGCAGCAGTTTACCGTATTGCCCGCACAGGAATTTCCGCTTAAGGAAGGTCGTGCGACGTTCCGTGACCGCTATGCTGAATTTTTCCCGACCGCGAATCCGAAGAAAAATCCGATATACCAGGATGTGATGGATGGCATAGTCTCTCCTGGAATCGAGTTTTATTTGCCCTTGTTTTTTAGCGCTGAAGCAATGCAAGGTCAAAGTTCACTCATTTCATACTTACCTAAGAATGGCATTGTCATTACAGATAAGGCTTTGGAAGAAAGTCTCAGCCAGTTTTGGCAGGATGTTGTGCGCCGTTATGAAGATCGTCGCCACAATGTCGACCAACCGATCATGCCGCCTGAAAGCCTGTTTTTTCAGACCAATCAGGTGCTGGAGCAGCTGAACCAGTTTGCACGCATCATTGCCGCACAAACGCCTTTTGACCAAAAAGCTGGAGTATTGAATCTTGATACCCAGTTGCCACCACGTTTGCCCGTAGATCCGAAACGTGAAAAACCGTTTCATGAAGTTAAAAAATATATTGATCAGGCCAATCATCCGGTACTGCTGGTGGCTGAAAGTGCTGGACGCCGGGAAAGTCTTAAAGACGCCTTAAGGCCAAGTCTGGGTGATATTCCAACAGTTGAAAATTTTGATAGTTTTATTAAATCTCTGTATGCAATTGCCATTACCAATGCGCCTTTAGAGCGTGGTCTGGTATTGACTGATCGCATCAGCGTAATTTCTGAAAATCAACTGTATGAACATCGGGTAGTACAGCGCCGTAGAAAACGTCAGCAGGAAGTTTCGGAAGAGTTTCTGATTCGCAGCTTGACCGAGCTGACCATGGGCGCACCTGTGGTGCATATCGACTACGGCGTTGGACGTTATGCTGGTCTGGTCACCTTAAGTATTGACGATCAGGATCACGAATTTTTGCAGCTGGATTATGCGGATGCCGCCAAAGTGTATGTGCCGGTGACCAATCTGCATTTAATCAGCCGGTATAGTGGTGGTGATCCGGATCTGGCACCGTTGCATAAACTGGGTACGGATGCTTGGAATAAAGCCAAACGTAAAGCACTGGAACAGATTCACGATGTCGCGGCCGAATTGCTGCATATTCAGGCACGGCGTTCTTCTAAGCCTGGAATCAGTTTTGAAGTCGATCAAAGCCTGTATATGCAATTTGCCAGTGGCTTTGCCTATGAAGAAACACTGGATCAGGCCAATGCGATTGAAGCGACGTTGCATGACATGCAGCAGGCCAAGCCGATGGATCGACTGGTGTGTGGTGATGTGGGTTTCGGTAAGACAGAAGTCGCAATGCGTGCCGCATTTGTTGCAGTACAGAATAACCGGCAGGTGGCGATTCTGGTACCGACCACTTTGCTGGCACAGCAGCATTATGATTCATTCAAAGACCGCTTCGCCGACTGGCCAGTCCGGATTGAAGTGCTGTCACGTTTCGGTTCTTCCAAAGCACATACTAAGACCATTGACGACCTCATTGAAGGTAAAGTCGATATTGTGATTGGTACACATAAGATTTTGCAGGAAAATGTCCAGTTTAAGAATCTCGGTCTGATGATTGTCGATGAAGAGCATCGTTTCGGTGTGCGCGACAAGGAGCGAATCAAGGCCATGCGTGCCGATGTTGATATGCTGACACTGACTGCGACTCCAATTCCACGTACGCTGAATATGGCCTTTAGTGGCATGCGTGATCTGTCGATTATCGCCACACCGCCGGCACGCCGTCTTGCGGTGAAAACCTTTGTGCAGGAACATACCGATGACACCATTAAAGAAGCGATTCTGCGTGAATTGCTGCGCGGTGGTCAGGTTTATTTTCTGCATAATGAAGTTGATACAATCGATCGTGCCGCCGAGCATATCCGTAAACTGGTGCCGGAAGCGCGGGTGATTGTGGCCCACGGACAGATGCGTGAACGTGAACTGGAGCAGGTGATGCAGCAGTTCTATCACAAGGAATACAATGTTCTGGTATGTTCGACCATTATTGAAACCGGGATTGATGTTCCGAATGCCAACACCATTCTGATTGAACGTGCCGACAAACTGGGCCTGGCGCAATTACATCAGCTACGCGGACGTGTAGGGCGCTCACATCATCAGGCTTATGCATATTTGATGGTACCGTCATTAAAAGCCTTAAAAGGTGATGCAGAAAAACGTCTGGATGCCATTCAGCGTGCTTCAACTTTGGGTGCCGGTTTTATGCTGGCAACTGAAGATCTGGAAATTCGCGGCGCAGGTGAATTACTCGGTGAACAGCAGAGTGGTTCGATGCAGGCGATTGGTTATAGCCTGTATATGGAAATGCTGGAAAAAGCCACCAAAGCCATTCAAAAAGGTAAAACGCCAAACTTCGACGCACCATTGTCATTGACTGCCGAAATTACCCTGCATATGCCAGCACTGATTCCGGATGAATATCTGGGTGATGTGCATCAACGTCTGTTGTTCTATAAACGCATCAGTAATACCGATACCCAGGAAAAGCTGGATAATATCCGGATGGAATTGATTGATCGTTTTGGTATACCGCCGCAACCGGTCAAACAGCTCTTTGCTGTACATCAGATTCGATTGAAAGCCGAGCAGCTTGGTATTACTAAAATTGATATCAGCAGTCAGGGTGGGCATATTGAATTTGCACCGGATACTCCGGTTCAAGCCATGACGATTATCCAGATGATGCAGAAACATCCGACCTATTTCCGGATGGATGGCGGTCAACGTCTAAAAGTCATGGTCATGCTGGAAGACTATCAAAAGCGGATTCAGTTTATACAGGATTTACTGGACAGTCTGCTTAAAGAATTGCACTGATTTTATTCGATTAAATCAGCCTGAAAATTCAGTTTGGATTTCATTTTCCAATGAAGTTTGCAGGAACAACAGGCTTGATTTTTTTAATGAATTGTTTACAGTAATTGTTGTGATGTGCTTCGCAACAAATCATGAGAATTTGTCTTTAAACACATTGCTTTCAATATTCAGCTTCAGTTGGATATGTTAGTATTAGCCATCATTCTAATTTTGCATCATTTATAAAGATATGTTTAGTTTGCATCCACAACTTGCTCAAGATACGTTTTTTGTAGGCGACTTTCCTTTGTCAACATGTCGTTTGATGAATGATATGCAATTTCCCTGGCTCATTCTGATTCCACGTGTGCCGGGTGTCTCTGAATTATATGAATTGAGTCAAGCTGACCAAGAGCAGTTTTTAAGAGAGTCAAGCTGGTTATCAAGCCAGCTGGCACGTGTTTTCCGTGCAGATAAAATGAATGTAGCAGCGCTGGGTAATATGGTGCCGCAATTGCATTTTCATCATGTAGTTCGTTATCAGAACGACGTTGCATGGCCGAAGCCTGTTTGGGGTACACCTGCTGTTCCTTATAGCAGTGAAGTATTGGCACATATGCGTCAAACCTTAATGCTGGCTTTACGTGGTCAGGGCGACATGCCATTTGACTGGCGCATGGACTAATCAGCCAAGGCATTCCGAGAACCATGAACAGTTGCGGACTTCAGGGAGTGAGTGAGTGCAATTAGACGACTGGATTCAAAAAGAACCTCATCAGTTTGAGTATTTCCATCGCATGATGGGATACATCATGCTGTCTGTGGTTCTGGTCGTCTTTCATTACACTGAACCAGATACCCAGTATCAGCTTTTTGTTCCATTTTTTTTGTTTCTGGTTTTGCTAATTACACCGAAACTATCTCGCTGGCTGATCTATCGTCATGATTATCACATCCGGCGTAATATTCTTTTCCTGATTGATGTCATTGTCATTTCGGTGGTTTTGGCGGCCGTGCATCTGGACTTGGTCTTGTCCTTGCTGGGTCTGGTCGCAGTGCTCTATACCGCGATCAGCAATAAAATTTCATTTATGATGGCATCTCTAGCCAGCCTGATCGGGATTACGCTTTTTTATCTGGCCAATATTCTGGTCTTTGGGTTTAATAATTATTTCGAACCGACCAGCAGTGAGTTGACCGTTTTAGGCTTTATCTGTCTGATTACCTATTTTGGTGTCGGAAGTTTTTATCAAAGTGGTCGTGTGCAATACATGACCCAGAAAAAAGACCATTATTTCGAACAGATGAACCGTTATATGGAATTTGCCAATCAGCTGAGTCGCTATGCGCCCGTGCAGTTATGGCAATCCATTATGAAAGGTGAATCTGAAGCCAAAATTGAATATAAACGTAAAAAGTTGACGATCTTTTTCTCTGATATTCAAGGCTTTACAGAGCTATCTGAAACTCTGATTCCAGATGATTTAGCATTCCTGTTGAATGACTATCTTCGGCATATGACCGAAATCGCTAAAAATTATGAAGCGACTGTCGATAAATTCATGGGTGATGCCATCCTGATTTTCTTTGGTGATCCGAACTCCGAAGGTGTGGAACAGGATGCTAAGAACTGTATGGAAATGGCATTGGCGATGCGTCAGCAAATGAAATTGCTGCGGGAACGCTGGATTAAAATGGGTTATCCGCCACTGCATATCCGCATGGGGATTTCAACCGGTTATTGCCACGTAGGGAATTATGGGGCTACGCATCGTATGGCTTATACCATTGTAGGGCGTGATGCCAACCTGGCAGCGCGTTTGCAAAGTGCAGCGGAAGTTGATGAAATCCTGATTTCGGAAGATACTCATAATTTGATCAAAGATGATTATCTTTGCGCACCGAAAAAGCCGATTTTCCTGAAAGGCATTAAAGCACCTGTAAGAACCTGGCAGGTCATGGAAAAATATGCGTCTCAGAAAGTCGAGTATCAGCGCTGGTTCGATTATGAATATAAGGGCTTTCATTTATTGCTGAATCTGGATGAAGTGCAAAACTTTGAATATCCTGAGCTGATTCATGTACTAGAAAAAATGATTAAACGCATTGAAACTCAGCAGAAAATGACCAATTCACAAGGTATTGTCAAATTGAAGCTTGAGGATGAAGTAATTGAACACATTTAAAGTTCATGTAAATTTACTTTAATTGTTTCTTATAAAGAGAAAAAACCACGCCTGAGCGTGGTTTTTTATTTTAGCCTGCAACGAAAATCTTAGTGATTTTCTGACGCATGGTTAATGGTGTATTTTGGAATTTCAATTTCCAGATCTTCATCGTCCAGTTTAACCTGACAAGAAAGACGTGAATCAGGTTCTAAACCCCAGGCACGATCGAGTAAGTCAGCTTCAACATCATCCATTTCTTCCAGGCTGTCAAAACCTTTGCGTACCACTACATGGCAGGTGGTACACGCTGCTGACATATCGCAAGCATGTTCGATTTTAATGCCATTTTTTAGCAGGCTTTCGCAAAGATTGGCATTTTGTTCGACTTCAAACTCAGCACCTTCGGGGCAAATCTGCGCATGTGGAAGAACTTTAATACGTGGCATAGTCGTTACCTTAAATTAGTTTGAGTTTGACCAGTCGTCGAGTTTAGTGCCCTTAAGAGCTGCATCAATATGTTGATTCATACGTGCTGCTGCAAAAGCATCACTATGTATTTTAAGCTGTTCAACGGCAGATTCAATCGCTTTGATATCTGAACCCTGAAGCTGAGTTTCAAGTTGTGCTTGCGCAGTTTGCAGTGCTGCACGTTGATCTTCAGTCAACAGACCGGCATCCGCTTTGAGTGCCTGAACCAGTGCTTCCAGCTCACGCTGTGCTTCCACTTTGGTTTCATTCAAATGACGAAGATTCTTATCTTCTTCAGCGAACTTATAACCGTCTAGCAACAGACGTTCAGTATCTTCACCCGATAAACCATAAGATGGTTTGATATCGATTTGAGCCGTCACGCCAGAGGTGGTTTCTTTGGCAGATACAGTCAGCAAGCCATCTGCATCGACCTGGAACGTCACTTCAATACGTGCCTGACCGGCAGTCATTGGTGGAATGCCATGCAGGACAAAACGCCCTAAACTACGGCAATGCTCAACCAGATCACGTTCACCTTGCACCACATGAATCAACATGGCAGTCTGGCCATCTTGATAAGTCGTAAATTCCTGACGACGAGCGACTGGAATCGCAGTATTACGCGAAATTAATCGTTCAACCAGTCCGCCCATGGTTTCAAGACCAAGAGACAGAGGCGTCACGTCTAATAGTAATGAGCCATCAGTTGAGTTGCCAATCAATTGGTTCGCAGTAATTGATGCGCCAATCGCAACCACTTCATCCGGGTTAATGGTGCAAAGCGGTTCTTGGTTGAACACTTCACGCACGGCTTTTTGTACCGCATAAGAACGAGTTGAGCCGCCGACTAAAACAACATTCTGAATGTCATCCAGTTCAAGCTTGGCATCACGCATCACACGCTTACATACGCTGATGGTCTTATCCAAAGCGACTTTAATGATCTCTTCAAATGTCGGACGGTCAAGCGTCAATACCTGATCAAGCAATTTGAGTTGAACTGAATCTGCATCCGACAAAGCTTCTTTGGCTTTACGTGCCGCAACCACAAAATGTGCATATTCTGCATCATTCAAAGTGTCAATATTCAGTTGTTTCTTGGCCCATTTCAGGATCAAACGATCCAGATCATCACCACCGAGAGCGGTATGGCCACCGGTTGCCAGAACTTCAAACACACCTTGAGAGAAACGCAGAATCGAAACGTCAAAGGTACCGCCACCCAAGTCATAGATCACATAGTTACGGTCTGTGCTTAGATTGCTTTCCTGATCCAGACCATAAGCAACAGCAGCAGCGGTTGGCTCATTCAACAAACGTAAAACATTCAAACCGGCAAGTTGAGCAGCATCACGGGTTGCCTGACGCTGTGCTTCATCGAAGTAAGCCGGAACAGTAATAACGGCACCATTGACCGGATTTTGCAGACTGGCTTCAGCGCGGTCTTTCAACTGCTTTAAAATTTCTGCAGAAATCTCAACCGGAGTCTTACGGCCTTGCGCGGTTTCAAAAGCCGGCATTTCATTCGCTTCACCAACCAACGCATAAGGGTGCTGGAATTTGATGTCAGCTTTCGAACGACCCATAAAACGTTTTACAGAAACGATGGTGTTTTTAGGGTCAGAAGTAATGAAAGGCGCAGCTTCATTGCCGTATTGAGTCTGTTGTTCTGCATAATGCACGATAGAAGGAAGTAGCACACGACCTTGTTCGTCATTAAGTACTTTGGCTTTACCTGAAAGAACCGTGGCAACCAAAGAGTGGGTGGTGCCTAAATCGATACCAATCGCAATGCGGTGTTCATGTGGTGCACTTGATTGACCTGGTTCTGCAATTTGCAAGAGAGCCATAGTGTTACATCCTTTGCACGTTAAATATTAAATACTAAAAATTAGAAATCATCATCAAGATCAAACCTGTCATCGTCCAGGAAGCGGTCTTCCGCTTTGTCGATATCGGCCATGACTTTAACGAAGAAGCGTAGTTTGCGCACTGTATCGCGTGCTTCGGCCCAATCTTCATCCGCATAATCAATTTTGAACTCGCGAACTAAGCCTTCAATCCATTGCTGGACTTCGACTTTTAGTGAAGTTAAATCTTCAGCAGAAGTTGCATCGTCAAGTTGTTCACGAATTTCCAGAGCGTCCTGCAAGAATTCAAAATCACTGATCGACTGATCTAAGTGATAATCCTGTTTCTTGAGAGTCAGTAAATACGCTGCACGGCTATCGACTGCTGACAAGGCTTTAAATGCCTGATTGATATCACTTGATTTAATCAGAGCTTGATCTTTGTCTTCAGCTTTATCTGGGTGATATTGTTGCTGCAACTTTAAAAATTCAGTCTTTAAAGCCGCCAAATCAATATCGAGTGCTACAGGAAGGTTGAACAACTCAAAATGATTCATGGGAGATGGGATCCGCGATTAATGAGCAAAAATAACTGTATAAATGCAATTAAAACAGTGTGAAACACACTGTTTTAATGTCAAAAGAGAATAACTGCCGGGTTTATACAGTGAAGGATTCACCACAACCGCATTCGCCTTTTTTGTTGGGGTTGTTAAATTCGAAGCCTTCGTTCAAGCCGTTTTTAACATAGTCCATCTCCATACCTTCAAGATAAACCAGACTTTTCGGGTCAACGAATACTTTAACCCCAAACTGCTCAAAGGCTTGGTCATGTGCATCGACTTCATCGACGAACTCGAGCACATAGGCCAGACCAGAACAGCCTGAAGTTTTCACACCAACGCGAATGCCTTCACCCTTACCGCGATTTTTTAAATAATTGCTGATATGAGTTGCAGCATTTTCAGTTAAATGGATCATGAAAACTCCGTTAAAATTTCAAAACGTGGAACAATTAAGCTTTAACTTTCTTGCTACGGTAGTCTTCTACAGCTGCTTTGATTGCATCTTCAGCAAGAACAGAGCAGTGTACTTTTACTGGTGGAAGTGCAAGTTCAGTTGCAATATCAATGTTCTTGATCGCTTGAGCTTGATCCAAAGTTTTACCTTTGAGCCATTCGGTCACAAGTGAACTTGATGCAATGGCAGAACCACAACCATAAGTTTTGAAACGTGCTTCTTCAATCACGCCTTCATCGTTTACCTGAATCTGTAAACGCATCACGTCACCACATGCTGGCGCACCAACCATACCAGTACCAACGTTTTCAGCATTTTTGTCTAAAACGCCAACATTACGAGGGTTTTCGTAATGATCAATTACTTTTTCGCTATAAGCCATGTTGCTTCTCCAAACCTCGGGGTCAGCCTTAGTATTAAATATGGGGGTAAAAAAACTTTTCTCAATGAGATAGCAACGGATTTGTCACTATCTCAGAATGAAAATTAGTGCTCAGCCCACTCAACTTTAGAAAGGTCAATACCTTCCTTATACATATCCCAAAGCGGAGAAAGTTCACGTAACTTCTCAACAGCAGCTTTAGTGATAGTCAATACGTGATCGATATCTTCTTCAGTAGTGTATTTACCAAAGCTGAAGCGGATCGAACTGTGTGCAAGTTCGTCTGAAAGACCCAATGCACGAAGTACATAAGATGGTTCAAGTGTTGCAGATGTACATGCCGAACCTGAAGATACCGCAGCGTCTTTCAATGCCATCATCAATGATTCGCCTTCAACGAAGTTGAAGCTAATGTTTAGATAGTTCGCAACGTTTTGTGTTGGATGGCCGTTCAGGAACACTTGTTCAAGACCTTGTAAGCCATTCCACAATTTGTCGCGAAGTACGCGTAAACGAGTCTGTTCAGCTTCCAGGTTTTTGCCTGCAAGTTCAAAGGCTTCACCCATACCTACAATCTGGTGAGTCGCAAGGGTACCTGAACGCATACCGCGTTCATGACCGCCACCGTGCATTTCAGCTTTAAGACGTACACGTGGGCTACGACGTACAAACAGTGCGCCAATACCTTTAGGACCATAGATTTTGTGCGCAGAGAAGCTCATCAAGTCTACTTTTAAAGTTGAAAGATCAATTTCAACTTTACCCGCTGCCTGAGCTGCATCGACATGGAAGAAAATCTTATTAGCGCGAGTGATTTCGCCAATCGCTGCAACATCAGTCACAGTACCGATTTCATTGTTTACCATCATCAGGGAAACAAGAATCGTGTCTGGACGAATCGCTGCTTGTACCATTTCAGGGGTGATTAAACCGGTTTGAGGTTGAGGCTCAATATAGGTAATTTCAAAACCTTCAGACTCAAGCTCACGACAGGTATCTAAAACTGCCTTATGTTCGATTTTAGAGGTAACGATATGTTTACCTTTAGATGCATAGAAATGAGCCACACCTTTAAGTGCAAGGTTGTCTGACTCGGTTGCACCTGAAGTCCATACGATTTCACGTGGATCAGCTTTGATTAAATTCGCAACTTGCTCACGTGCATATTCAACTTTTTCTTCTGCTTGCCAACCATACGCGTGTGAACGAGATGCCGCATTACCAAAGGTACCATCGAATGTTAAGCATTCCATCATACGTTCAGCAACCTGAGGATCTACAGGAGTTGTAGCTGCATAATCAAGATAAATCGGACGTTTCATGTCAAATACCTGTAACCGATAAAAGGGCTGAATCTAAAGGTGCTGATTTTTGGCGTAATGACACAGTCTGGACGTTGTCACGTGCAACCAGATCAGCAAGCGAGATTTTTTCTAAATAATCGGCGATGTGATGGGAGAGTTCCTGCCATAAATCATGAGTCAAGCACATCGCGCCATTCTGGCAATTGCCTTTATGGTCACAGCGAGTCGCATCAACTGTTTCGTTTACAGCTTCAATAATTGCTAACACAGTAATTTCATCTGCATTACGTGCTAAATGGTAACCACCATTTGCGCCACGAACACTAGAAACTAAACCATGACGCTTGAGCTTCGCAAATAACTGCTCAAGATAAGCAACAGAAATAGTTTGACGTGCTGCAATTTCAGCGAGCGTTATCGTTTTTTCAGAAGGCTGCAAAGCTAGATCAAGTAGAGCAGTCACAGCGTAGCGACCGCGAGTGGTTAGGCGCATGATTCGATACACATGGTTAGACTAGATGTGTAGATTTTATGAATCCCGACTAAATTAGTCAAGTTATTTTTAGTAGACCTTAGTGGGATTTAATTTTTGGAGAATGAAAGATTTACATGCTCAGCCAATTATACACTAATAACATAATCAAAAGTACGCTGCTCAGGCCAAAAATGATATTAATACGCTTTTGACGGCGTTCGATCCGTTTCAGGCGGTTTTTATACTGTTTGACTTCCACTTGCAGGGTATTGATCTTGGAGCGCTGTTCTTCAATTTTCTTTAAAAGCGGTGCAATACGCTTTTTAGAAGCAATAATTTCCGCTTCATCCGTCGGCGCATCAGACAGCCAGTGTTTCCAGTCGGCTAGTACTTTTGGCAAGCTGAATACGGTTAACAGATCACGAAACTCATCTTTTAAAACCTGATTGCCATCAATGCGCATGCTGCGAATGCTACGACGATTGCCAAAAATGAAAATTTTAATCAGATCGGGAAGTGTAGTGCGCACATCCAGGTCGACAATGCGGCCCGGTGCTTTGTGGTCAAATAATAGTCCATTGGGGGTGAATTGCACATAAAAGTCGAAATATGGAATATAGCTATTGATTTTAATCGAGATGTTTTCATCTACAAACTTTTTGGCCTGTAATGCAACGACACGATCATGCTTGAGAATGAAGGTAAATATTGTCTCTAAAACAATTAACGTCATCGTAAGCAACAAATGCGGTTGATTTTGACTTTGTTGCGATTCGCTCATATACAACCAATCCTTACCTGAAATATAAAGTGAAAAAGCTTCCTGCTTGTGAAGAGATTTCAGGGTTAAATCAAATTAGACTTGAAATAAATTGCTTTGTAGAACAGTTTATCAAATCTATCAAGTACTAAATTTGCTATTATGCAGTGGTTTTGTAGAATAATTTATAATAATTGCGCAGAAAACAAACAGGAGCCGTGCACATGGACAAGTCAAAAACAGCACAAGACTCAGCTGAAGCTTCGAATGAGAAAACGCTGAAAGCCAAGTCTAAATCTGCCTCGGAGCGCAAATCGGTTCTTGATTTTCGTAAATACACCAAACAAATCTGGTTGGCTGGACTGGGGGCATTTTCACGTGCAGAAGAAGAAGGCAATAAACTGTTTGACTCGCTGGTCAAGGTCGGGGAAGAGCTTGAATCTAAAACTGCAGATATTGCCGATCAAACTGTAGAGAAGGTTTCAGAAAAGGCCAAAGAGTCGGTCACAGACACCAAAGACAAAGTGGAAAAATTAATCGACAACTCTGTTCATCACTCATTGAATCGTATAGGATTAGTCACACTGAAGGATGTACAGTATTTGGAACGTTTAATTCTTCAGTTGCATGCCAAGGTTGATCAGTTGACTGCGGAACAAGAAAAAATGAAAGAAGAATTGTCGAAAAAACTTAAATAAAATGACTTTATTTATTATTCAATGTTTTTTTCGCATATTTTTTGAAAAAAAAGAGGTTCTTAAGTATTGCGTTTATACCTAAAGCATTGCTATAAAGGCGTTATGGCATGTTAAACCAATTCTTGAACCTTAAATAAACGATATTAAGAGGACGTAATCTTCATGAATAAATCAGAATTAATTGATGCAATTGCAGAAAAAGGGGGATTATCTAAGGCTGACGCAGGTAAAGCTTTAGATGCTACAATTGCTTCTGTTACTGAAGCTTTAAAATCGGGTGATACAGTAACTTTAGTGGGTTTTGGTACTTTCGGTGTGAAAGAACGCGCTGCACGTACTGGCCGTAATCCACAAACTGGTGCTACTCTTGAGATCAAAGCAAGCAAAGTACCTAGCTTCAAAGCAGGTAAAGGCTTAAAAGACGCTGTAGCTTAAGCTTACCCAGCGACGAAACGCGCCTTCTTTGGCGCGTTTTTTATTGATAAATTTAATTGTGATGATTAACACATTCATTCAATGGGTATTTTCGGTTAAAATCCTTTGCAAATAAAATATTGGAATACTTATGGAAGCTTTTCGTAAAGTTATTAAGGGTTGGTTGGGCAAAGTCTTGCTCGTTCTGTTTTTGACCCCGTTAGCACTTGTAGGTATTGAAGGATATTTTAGCAGTGGAAACTCTGATGCAGCAAAATCAGTGAACGGGACTGAAATATCTCAAAAAGAATTAGAGTCACTGACCAAATCATTTAAAGAACAATATCTCAGTTATGCCAATGGGGATGAAACTTTACTGAATCAAAGCTTCATTGACCAGAAAGCCATGGATACGCTGGTTGCACGTACTTTATTGCTGCAACAGGCTGAAGAATTAGGGATCAGTCTGAGTGACCAGCAAATTGAACAGATGATTGCTCAGCAGCCTACTTTTCAGCAAGATGGAAAGTTCTCGAATGCTTTATATGAAAATTATCTAAAATCAATTGGCATGACTAATCGCGCTTTGATCGAAAGTTTACGTAAAGATCATGCGCTGAAGATGCTGTCATCGACTTTTCTGGATTATCCATTGGTAAGCTCAGTCGAAATGCAGCAGATTGCTGATTTACAAACTGAACAACGTCATATTCATATTTCTAGCATTAATCTGGACAGCTATAAAAAAGATGTCAAAGTGACGGATGCAGACATTGCTGCCTATTATGAAAAGCACAAAACACTGTTTAAACAGCCGACCAGTGTAGATGTCGACTATGTGGTGTTAAAGCCAAGCGATATTCAGGTGGAGAGTTTAGCGGTTACAGAGGCTGAGCTTCAGGAAGCCTATACCGCCTTTGTTGCAACACAAAAACAGACAGTTAAACCAGATGTGAAGCATATTTTAATTACGGCGGACAGTCGTAGTGATGCTGAAGCAAAAAAACTGGCGACCGATATTGCAGCCAAAATTAAAGCCGGTACTACTTTTGCTCAGGCAGCAGCACAATATTCTGAAGACCCTGAATCTAAGTCTAAAGGTGGCGCGCTTGCCGTTTATGAAGAAGGTGTATTTGGTACTGCATTTGATCAAACGGTTAGTTCTTTAAAATCGGGTCAGGTGTCTGCACCAGTGAAAACAGATTATGGTTACCACATCATTTCTGTGCAAACGCCAGATGTTGCAGTTCCTTCTTTTGAATCACAAAAAGCACGTTTGTCTGAAGAAGCCTTGGCTGCTAAAAAATCCAATGCATTCTCTGATACGGTCAATACGCTAAATGATATGGTGGTAGGAAGTGATTCTCTGGATGTCGTTACACAGGAAGTTAAAGGTGTACAAGTCCAGAAAGCCCAAGGTGTAACACTTTCGACCCGTGATCCTGTGCTGAGCGATGCTAACCTCAAAGTCAAATTGTTTAATGACGATGTTAAAAATGGTGATCGTAATGCTTCATCAAGCATTCAGTTAGCCAATGGTGATGTAGCCTGGATAAAGGTGCGTAATTATCATGCAGCCGGCGAACAAACATTGGCAGAAGCAAAACCCCGTGTTAAGGCTCAGTTGATTGAAGACAAGGCAGCTGCTTTGGCAAAAGCAAAAATTCAGAAAGCTTTGGATGAGTTCAAAACCAAACCGGCTGCAGCAGTGGCGAAAGGTGATTTGATCTTTGAAGATGCTGGCGTTTACACACGTGCTGAAGGTTTACTAAAACGTGATGTACAGCGTGCGGCCTTTAGTCTGCCGACACCAAAAGCAGGCCATTGGTCAGTGACCACAGCGAAAATGCCGAATGAACTGGTTGTGGTTGCGGTATCAGAAGTGAAGAAAAATCCGGTGGATGTATTAAGTGCAGAACAGCGTAGTGAGTTGGTGAAGTTATATCAGCAACTTCGTGGTCAGCAGGAATTTGATGACTATACGCGTTACCTGAAATCTCAGGCAAAAATCAAATAAAATTGTTGTATAAAAAAACCAGCCTGCGGGCTGGTTTTTTGTTTTCTAGGCAAATAATGGTTTAAGCACGAATAATCAGTTGATAACCGGTATATTTGCGCATATTAATCACGCCAGTATCCAGAATTAAATACTGGCCCTTGATGCCTTGTAATTTGCCACGAATCACAGGAGTTTTATCCAGATTATGCGATTTAATCTTTTCCGGATATTGTTCTACCGGATAAATAAACTCTCGTGCGAATTCATCTTCCAATACTTCAATATTTTCATTAAATTCTAGATTCTGATTAAATTCTTCGCGAATGCTTTGAATTTTAGGCGCAAATTCTTCCAGCAGTTGTTCACGCACTTCAATCAGGTTCAATGGTTCTGCTTCACCTTTCAGTAGCTTGCGCCAGTCAGTTTTATCAGCAACCTGCGTACCAAACATGACCTCAAGCTTTCCGGAAAGACGACGTGAGCCCACTTTCATAATCGGCAGGGCTTGGGTGGCACCCTGATCAAGCCAGCGAGTCGGCATTTGGCTGGTACGGGTAATGCCGACCTTTAATGCACTGGAATTGGCCAGATAGACAATATGTGGTTGGAAGCAGACATTCTGTGCAAATTCATCTTCGCGGCAAGTGCCCAAATGATAATGGCACGTCTCTGGCTTCATGATGCACATATCACATGAAGCATTGGTTTTAAAACATTTAAAACAGTGACCTTGCGAAAATGATTTGGAAGTTTTGTTGCCACAGGACACGCAGTAAATATTACCGGTCCATTCAATCTCGATTTCCTGGCCTAAATTAAATGGAAGATCAATTTCTGCACGATCCAGAATTAATTTATATTCAACATTTGCCCGCTGTATCTGTTGATCAGTTACACTAAGATCCTTGAGGCCGACGTGCATTTTATGACAAATGCCCTGAAGTTCCATAAAAATTACTCACTTAAATCATAAGGATGCAGTTATGGCTGAGCAGAATGTCATTACTTCAATGCTAGACGATTTCGCACAGGAACAGCCAATTCATACTGCTATTTGTATTGGGCAGGACTTGAGCCAAGTCCAGTTTCAGCCAGCTATTCAATGGTCCTATTTTAGCGTATCTGACTTTTTAAATCTGCCTTTTCAGCAACGTTATGACTTGGCTGTGGTGATGCTGGATACTGCAGAAACAGAACATTTGTCTGAACAGATCATGAGTCAAATTCTGGTGAAATTACGTGATTTGTTTGCCAAACGGCTAGTGGTGATCAGCCGGCTGCAAAATGAAAAGTTATTGAGAGCTTTAGGATTTACCCAGCTGATTGACAAGACCACACATGAGGCCGATTTTGCGCTGTGGCAGTTTAATATTTTAACCTATAAGCACGTGCCAGACTGGTTTAACTCCAAATTTTGGGCTAATCCGGAAAACTGGGATAAATTTCGCTGGTAAGCCGAAAACCTGCTTAACTAAGATTGCAAATATTAACACAATCTTGCCTAGACAATATGAGGGCAGGCCGTATTCTGTAATTAAGATGCACATAGGATATAGGACATGACAAACCTGAGTAGTATTGTGGAAATATTAGCAAAGCAGGCATTGGGTGGTGGACAGTTGCAGCAAAAGTCCTCACAACAAGGTGGCTTGGCAGATATCCTGGGGTCTGTGCTAGGGCATTTAAACCAGTCAAATTCTCAGCAAAATCAAAATACTCAAAACCAGCAAAATCAAACCGGCCAGCAGACTCGACAAAATGGTCTGGGGGCAATTTTAGGTTCAGTACTAAGTCAGTTCGGTGGTAGTGGTACTCAAGGTACTGCTCAGCCTCGTTCAGGATTGGGTGGTTCTACTGGTAAAACCTTATTGATTGCAGTACTGCCTTTAGTGCTGGCCTGGATTCAAAAACAGGGCGGTTTACAGGGTGCATTAGACAAGCTTAAAGGACAGGGGCTCAATAGCCAGGTCGATGATTGGGTGTCGACCGGCCCCGGTGAAAATGCCAATGTCGATCCGCAGCAGGTGCAAAACCTGTTTGATGATCAGGAAGTTGAAGCAGTTGCACAACAAACCCATGCACCGAAACAGGATGTTTATAGTGCGATTTCACAGGTCTTGCCGCAGATTATTGATTCGCTTACTCCACAAGGTGAGCAGACCAGTAAGCAAGAAGCCAATAATGATATTCAAAATGTATTGAATATGGTTTCAGGACTTCTTAAAAAATAAATCTAAACATTAAAAAAATCCCGATATCTGTCGGGATTTTTTAATAACTATTAAATGATTTAGAATTTAATCTAGATTCATGCTGAACAGCTGATTAGATTTACAAATTTTCTTAGCAACATAATGAGATTTTCTCATGCGAATCAGGATAATCTGCGACTGAAAACCGAGTTCACCAAACTCAGGTTCTACCTGTACATAATGCAGTTGCCCATACTCATCTCGCACCCGCGCTTGAGCAGAAAAACCGGGTCGGGCATTGCCACTGGAAATTGTCGCCAAACGGCCAAGTAAATTGACATTGTTCTTTTTATATTTAGGTGGAATGACCTGATCCAGACAGTGAATCATAAAAATAGTAAAAAAAGTCGCAATGATTAAAGCCGGAATAATCAGGTAATAAGCAGGCAGAAATTTAAATTCCTGAGAATAGATCAGGAACTGTAAAACATAGCCGGCAAAACTAAAATTCATCAGGAAGAAAAACACAATCAAGGTTTTGGAGAATTTGACGTTTAGTAGATCCATCTGCTGAAAGTCATAAGGTGAAATTTTTTGCAGAAACTTGCTGGGTCTGAGTCCAAAATAGAAACCAATGGTTTTCACCACACCGAACAGAATAATCGCCAATAAACTCAGATGAAAAGGCATCAGGTTATAGTCTAGAAAAAATGCAGGCATGGTGAAGTCCGTTTTAGTCTTATTCTGAGAGGTAAATTCCACCATCAGAATGCACGGTAATCTCTACTTTTTCAAGTGCTTGACCTTGGCAAGGCCCAGAAATGCATTCACCGCTTTCTACCAGAAACAAGGCGCCATGCGTGGAGCATTCAATAAATTCCTGATCGCGATCCAGAAACTGGTTTTCCAGAAATTCCAGTTCGACCTGCAAATGCGGACACAGGTTTTGATAGGCATAGAAGGCACCGTCACGCTGTGTGATAAAGATATTATCTCCATCGGGAAGCTCAAAAGAGCGTGCTTCGCGTTCTGGAACGTCTTCGGTCATGCAAATTTTAAACATTAAGCACATTCCTTTTGAAAGTCTTGTAATAATGCCGCATAGTCTTCAACTGCCAGGCGTGGACCAAATTGTGAAACCACCTGGCTCGAAATGAGAATCGCCAGTTCAGCCGCAGCTTGAAGACCCAAATTAGCATTCAATCCGTACAGGAAAGCCCCGGCAAAAGCATCACCGGCACCGTTGGCATCTACTGCAGGCACTTTACGGCCAGGAACAGTAAATGTATTTTGATAATCCGAAATCAGTGCGCCTTCAGCTGACAATGTAATGACAACGTGCTGACTGATTGTTTTTAATTTAAGCAGGGCTGCCTCAAGATTATCTGTTTCTGTATACATCAGCGCTTCTTGCTGGTTACATAACAGCAAGTCTACACCATCTGCAATCATTTCATCCAAACCGGCACGCGCGTATTGCACCATGGCAGGATCAGATAAAGTTAGGGCAATTTTAACGCCATTGGCACGGGCAATATCACGTGCTTGTTGTACGGCATGACGTGCTGTGTCAGAAGTTGATAAATAACCTTCGAGATATAGCCATTTCGCGCTATTTAGTGCGCTGAAATCAATTTGTTGATCAGTCAGTTCGGCCGTAATACCCAGATAGGTATGCATGGTACGTTCAGAATCAGGGCTGACCAGAACCATACATGTCCCTGTTACGCCTTCACTGATCGATTGGGTGGTGGTCTTAATACCTGCATCATTCAAACCCTTCAGGTAGATGTGCCCCAGTTCGTCATTTCCGACACGACAGCCATAAAATGCAGAACCACCGAGCGCAGAAAATGCCACGGTAGTGTTGGCTGCTGAACCGCCTGAAGCCTGACCCTTATACACTTGAGTCGCTTGAAGATTTTGATAAAGAGTGGCCTGAGTCTCACCATCTGCAAGTTGCATGGTGCCTTTTTGCAAGTGATGTGCAGTTAAAAAGTCATCAGAAACTTTAAATTCTTGGTCAATCAGCGCATTACCAATCGCAAAAAGATCAACAGTTGCCATGTTCAAATATCACATTAAAAATGAAAGTCCTAAGTTTACACGATTGCTTGGGATTGCTGTAGTTTGCTGAATCATTTTCAAATACTTTTCAAAAATGCTGTATTTTGTTCAGCAGCTATCTTTGGTCTAAAAACTGACTTATTTTTGTGCACTGGTGCGCTGCAGCATTGATTTAAGGATCACATTTTATTTATAAAGAGATATCGCTCCTGGCATGATACTTTAAGTCGCTTGGCAACTGTCATTCTCCACAACAATTTCAAATAGTGTGCGTATATGAATATTAAAATTGTAACAGCCGAACAACTCCCGGATCAGATCGAAACACTGGCAACTCTGGCACGTAAAGAAGGCTATAATTTGGTAGATAAGTTAATAGAAGAATATCGCACCGGGAAAAACTGCTTTAGCCACGCCAATGAATATCTGGTGGTGGCGCATGATGGCAAGAAACTGGTTGCCTGTGGCGGCTTAAACCAGCAATGGGGAGATAATGGCATTGAAGACCGCATTGGTCGGGTACGCCGTTTCTATGTGCATCCGAAATATCGTCAGCATGGCGTAGGCAAACAGCTTTTGGCTTACCTGGAGCAATTGGCACGTCCGCATTATTCGGCTTTATGCTTACAAACAGATACCCGACTGGCCGCCAGTTTTTATCAAAAGCAGAATTATGTATTTGTGGAAAACAATCCAAGCTATAACTATTTTAAATATCTGATTTCTTAAGCTTGTAAATACTCATTTAGATGCAGGAAGTAAATTTGATGATTTAATTTTCAAATGATCAAGTTTACTTAATTCGATCAAAATCCTCGGTTTTCAACGTGAATAATTCAGATAACTAAAGCTATAATGCGCTTAGTTATTTTAATTAAAGCATTAGGAGATCGCATGACTGTAGATGTCACTGAAACCATTTCTCAAACTGTACATCCTGCGTTTCAGTTGGTACGTCAACAACATGTTGAAGCTTTAGACATTTTCGTGTCTGAATATAAACATAAAGTGACTGGCGCCACGCATTATCATCTGGCGACCAATCACGACGAAAATGTCTTTCTGGTGGCGTTTCGTACCCAGCCGATGGATTCTAAAGGCGAAGCACATATTCTGGAACATACTGCGTTGTGTGGTTCAGAAAAATTCCCAGTGCGTGATCCATTCTTCCTGATGATTCGCCGTTCACTGAACACCTTTATGAATGCCTTTACTGCGGCGGACTGGACTGCGTATCCATTTGCGACCCAAAACAGCAAAGACTTCCAGAACCTGCTTGAAGTGTATATGGATGCCGCATTCGCTGCGAACCTGAATCCACTGGATTTTGCCCAGGAAGGTATTCGTATTGAGCTGGAAAATGGCGAGCCTGTCTATAAAGGTGTGGTCTTTAATGAAATGAAAGGGGCGATGAGTTCGCCTTCAGATCAGCTGTATCACACGCTGGCGCATCATTTATTCCCGAATACGACTTATCACTATAATTCGGGCGGTGATCCTAAAGATATTCCTGACCTGACTTACCAAGAGTTGGTTGATTTCTATAAGTCACATTATCATCCAAGTAATGCAGTCTTCATGACCTTTGGCAATAAGACCGCATTCGAATTGCAAGAGCAGTTTGAACATCTGGCATTGTCTAAATTTGAAAAAAGTCAGACGCTGTATCCAACACCTGAAACCCGCCTGACTGCACCATTGACGGTTACAGACAGCTATGCGGTCGATGCCGAAGATCTACAGGACAAGACCTATCATGTGCTGTCATGGTTATTACCGGAAGCCAGTGACATTAAACTGCGTTTAGGTATGCGTTTAGTTGAAGGTATCTTGTTAGAAGATTCAGCATCACCACTGCGTCATTATCTGGAAACGTGTGGTTATGCTGATGCAACAGGTCCATTCATGGGCGTGGATGATTCTAATTTTGAAATGACTTTCTACTGTGCGGTACAGGGTTCAAATCCTGAACATGCAGAAGAATTTAAAAATGGTGTGTTTAAGGTTCTGGAAGAGGTTGCGTCTAAACCGGTTGATCAGAACATGGTCGATGCGATTCTGCATCAAATTGAATTGCATCAGCGTGAAATCAATGGTGATGGTACGCCGTATGGTCTGAGCCTGATTCTGAGCGGTTTGGGCAGCGCAATTCATCACCGTGATCCGGTCGAAGTTTGGGATGTGGACTCTGCGATTGCCGCAGTTAAGGAAGAACTGCAAGATCCAATGTGGCTTTCCAATCTGATCAAAGAGCATTTGCTGGATAATCCGCATCGTGTCCAATTGACACTGGTTCCGGATGCGACTAAATCTGCCAAAGAAGCAGCAGATGAAAAAGCGCGTTTGGCTGAAATTGGCAAGAATCTGACTGAAGAGCAGAAAGCAGAAATTATTGCCCAGACTGAAGCATTGAATATTCGTCAGGACACGCCGGATGACTTGAACTTATTGCCGAAAGTCGGTCTGGAAGATGTTCCTGCGGAATTACAGATTGTGCAAGGTCAGTTACGCGAGATTATCTGTAACCGTGTTGATACGCCGTTGAACCTGTATCATGCCGGTACTAATGGTATTTATTACCAACAGGTTCTGGTTAATATTCCGGATGAAGTGGTGCAGTCGCCTTACTTTAACCTGCTTTCAATCCTGATGGGTGAGGTGGGTGCGGGTGAATATGATTATCTTGAGTTCCAGCAACTGCAAACAGCGGTAAGTGGCGGTCTGGGCATGGGCGCATCTTTGCGTTCTAAAGTCGATGACAAAAACAAGATTACTGCCTGGTTGACGCTAACGACCAAATCTTTGGTGAATCATCTCGATGCGATCCGTCTGTTAAAGATTGGTTTTGAACAGCTTCGTTTTGATGAAAAAGACCGTATTATCGAGCTGTTACAACAGCGTAAAACGCGCTGGCAGTCACGTATTTCTGGTTCTGGACATAGCTATGCAATGCAAACGGCCTCACGTCAGCATAGTGCATTGGCTTTGCGTGATTATCATAATACCGGTTTGGGTGCATTGAACTGGCTGATCGAGCTGGTGTCTAAGATCGAAAAAGATCCGGCTGAATATGATCTGCTGATTGACGAGTTAAAACGAATTCATCGTGTCTTGTTGCAAGCACCGAAGCAGTTCCTGTTAGTCTGTGAAGAGCCGCAATCTGAGCATCTGATCGAAGAAATTCAGAATGTCTGGGATAAACTTGAAGTTGATTCTGCACCAGTTTCATTAACTCAAGTCGAAAAAGTAACCCATGATCAGCATGAGGCTTGGTTGATTCAAGCCAATGTCCAGTTCTGTGCGGCTGCTTATCCAGCTGTTGAAGTTTCACATCCTGATGCTGCTGCATTGATGGTGCTGGCTGGATATTTGCGTAATGGCTTCCTGCACAGCGCCATCCGTGAAAAAGGCGGTGCCTATGGTGGTGGTGCCAGCTATGACGGCAATGCTTGTTCATTCCGTTTCTACAGCTACCGTGACCCACGTCTGGCAGAAACTTTCCAGGATTTTGATGCCAGTATCCAGTGGTTACTCAATGCACCACAACAGCCGCATCAACTGGAAGAAGCCATTCTGGGTCTGATTGCCAGCATGGATAAACCGGGTTCACCGGCAGGCGAAGCCATTACTGCATGTTATTCTTACTTGCATCAACGTACACCAGCGTTCCGTAAAAAATTACGTGAACGTTTATTGAATGTCACACTGGATGATTTGCAGCGTGTTGCACAGACCTATCTGGTCGAGCAGCAGGCGACGAAAGCAGTTGTGGCACCAGTGGCAAAACGTGAAATGCTGGAGCAGCTTGGTTTTGTAATTCAACAAGTTCTATAAATAAAAAGAAGAGGATAAGGGATGGCGCTTAATTCGTTTAAGCGCTCAACTCTGCAGCTGAGCGTTTTGCTGGGCTGTGCAGTTGGGACGCAAGTGAATGCGGAAGAAATAGTAGTTAACAGCCCCATGCCGGCAACGGCCGAAGCCTGTGCCGCACTGGAAAGTAGTGCAGAGCGTCTGGCTTGCTATGATGCTTTATTTAAAATTCCGGTCACTGAGAAGCCTGCAATCGTTTCTGAACGTCGTGCAGCAGCAGAAATTGCGCCTGAACCCGATAATTTAAAAGCGAAAATTGGTCAAACTGTTTCCAATATTTATGCTTCTGAAGGATCAAAGTTGACGCCGAATCTGTCTTTGCTGGATAGCCGATGGGAGCTCTCTCAGGAAAGTAAACTGGGTACCTGGAATATCCGTTCCTATCAGCCGATTTATCTGATGCCAGGATTCTGGACTTCAAAGAAAAACGAGTTTCCGCAAAGCGAAAACCCAAATAACACGGTTAAAGAAGACCAGAATTTGACCTCGATTGAAGGGAAATTCCAGTTATCTTTAAAAACCAAGGCGGTTGAAAATATTCTGGGTGATAACGGGGATCTCTGGCTGGGTTATACCCAGTCTTCACGCTGGCAGGTATATAACTCGGAAGAGTCACGTCCGTTTCGTGAGACCAACTATGAACCCGAAGCCAGTTTGATTTTCCGTACCAATTATGATCTTTTGGGTCTGAATTGGCGTATGTTGGGACTGACCATCAATCATCAGTCCAATGGCCGTTCTGATCCGTTATCACGTAGCTGGAACCGAGTGATGCTGAATCTCGGTTTTGAAAAAGACAATTTTGCCTTGATGGTTCGTCCTTGGTATCGCTTTGAAGAGAAGCGAGAAGATGATAACAATCCAGAAATCAAAAACTATATTGGCCGTGGAGACATGACCGCATTTTATCGTTATAAGGAGCATGATTTTTCATTGATGCTGCGACATACCTTAAAAGGTGGAGATGACAACCGTGGAGCCGTACAGTTCGACTGGTCATTCCCGATCAGTGGGCGTTTGCGTGGCCAATTCCAGCTATTTGATGGCTACGGAGAAAGTCTGATTGATTATAATCACCGTGCCACGTATGTCGGTTTAGGTGTCTCATTGATGAACTGGTTCTAAGATTCCAAGTTTCATGACCTTATAATGAAAATAAAAAACCATGCCGATGCATGGTTTTTTCTAGGTAGATTAACCAATCTGGATTTCTGAAGGCGGATGTTTGAGACGACTCTTTTTGGGAGTCGCAATAAAATAAGCAAGCGTCAGTGGCCCTAGACGCCCTGCGAACATTAACAGCATCAGAATGATCAAACTGGCAGGTTGTAGCTCCTCAGTTACCCCTCGGGACAAACCGACGGTACAGGCCGCAGACACGGCTTCAAACAACAGATCCAGAAAATCCTGCTCAGGTTCCAGGATTAATAAGCTCATAAAACCCATCATGATCAACGCTGCAGTAATACACACGACGGCCAATGCTTTAAACGTAGTTTTTTCAGGAATAGAGTGATTAAACAGCCGGATCTCATCTTCGCGTCTTAAAAAACTGATTACGCTGATGACCACAATAATAAACGTACCGACCTTAATGCCGCCCGCTGTACTTAAGGAACCTCCACCAATAAACATTAGAAATATGGTAACTAGAGTGGATGCATCACTCATTTGTTCCATTGGCAAGCTATGAAAACCTGAAGAGCGGGGAACGGTGGCATGGAACCAGGCATTCACGGCCTGATCGCCCAAACTCATGAGACCTAAGGTCTGTGGATTGGAAGCCTCCAATAGCCAAAGTACGATAAAAGCACTTAGGTTCAGACCCAGAATCGTTGAGAGGATTAGCTTGCTGTTGGTACTCAACTTACGCCAGCGTTTACGTTCCTTGACATCCATCAGCACCAAGAAACCGATACCGCCAATGATATACAGCATACTAATGGTAAATGTAATCAGATACTGTCCTGAAAAACTCATCAGACTGTTTGGAAAAAGCGAAAATCCACCATTATTAAAAGCGGAGACGCTATAAAAAGCCGCATAAAATAGTGCATCGCTAAACTGGTATTCTTTGAGCCAGGACAGGGTCAGAATCAGCGTACCGATCGCTTCAAAGAACAGGGAATATAAAAAAACGGCTTTAATGGTAAAACTGACTTTTTTCAGACTGGTTTGTCCGATCGACTCCTGTGCCATGACTTGTTGTTTTAGCCCCAGTTGCGGTGCCAGACTCATCACTGCCAGAATGGCAAAGGTCATAAAACCCAAGCCGCCGCATTGCAACAAAAACATAATCACGATTTGACCAAATACGGTATAGGCTTCACCGACATTCACCACCGATAGCCCTGTAATAGTCACAGCAGAAGTTGCTGTAAAAATGGCTTCCAGCCAGCTGATTTCTCCATGATGGGCAATAGGCAGCATCAGCAGCAGCGAACCGATCAGAATTAATCCAAGAAAACCCAAAGCCAGTAAGCTCGGAGGACTGAGGTTGACCGTCCTGTGTTGCTTTAAATCAGAACTTTTCATAGATGTTTAAAATATTTAGCAAGACGGCGCAAAGGTTCCAGCAATCCTTCAACCAGTAAAATATCGCCTTCCTGAAGAATCTGATTGGCATCTACGTGATATTGCAATGTAGATCCGCGTTTATGTAATAAGGTAGTGATTTCAGGAGCATGCTTCATCAACTGATTCAGTGGCGTACCATGATGATCTGCATGAATTTCAATTTTGACAATATAATGATCATCCTCAAGCGCCATATAACGACTGACCATCGGATAGCTTAATGACTGGGCCACCCGAACGCCCATATCTTCTTCAGGATGAATGATTTTTTCAACATTGAGATGGGTCAGAATCATGTGGTGGGATTTGGATTTGGCCTTCACCCAGATTTTCTTTACGCCCATATTTTTTAAGTGCAATACACATAGAATACTGGCCTCAATATCCTCTCCAATCGCAACGACAACGGCATCACAGCGCTGAATGTTCAGCTCATCGAGTACATGTTCATCGGTTGCATCGGCAATCACGGCATGGGTCAGCTGATCAGAAATGTTTTCGACATATTTTTTATTCAGATCGATTCCGATCACTTCATGCTTCAGGCTGATGAGCTGTGTGGCCACGGTCGCACCGAAACTGCCAAGCCCGATGACTGCAAATAATGCCATGGATTGTCCTTCGTTATCTTTATGTCATACGTTATATCCGCTATGGTAATGAGAAGGTGATTCCTCAGCTATAGTTTTTAAGTAAAAATAGTACAAATCTTTGAAGTATTTACGCTTCTTTCATCTGAAGTACAGATTGAAAATTTGGACAGTCAGACATAACCTGACGATGTGTATATAAGGTTCCATAGCTGTTTTGGATGATGTATTCGAATTCATGATGATCATCTTTCATGATATTGAGTGTGGCTTGGCGTTTGAGTTGAGGATAAGTTTTTAAATTATCGATTGAGGCACAAGAAAAGCTTTTTACAAAAGCTGAAATTTTAGGATCTAATTTCACTTCTTTATAATGATCTAGAGAAATATAAACAACGAATTTGGGATAGTGGTTGAGTATTTCTGAATGTGCCTCTACACCAGCGATGTTGCTGAGGTTATTTGCGGTTACATTACTGGGAATATTTTTCATACTTGTTCGAATACGATCTTCTTCTTGATTTAATTTGTATGCTGGATAGCCGTATAAATAGATAAATAAAGTGGTGAGCAAAATAATAATAAAAGTGATATTCATATCTTAAGATTCTGTTTTTGTAATTATTTTGATTGTAACAAGATTGGAAATTAATGGATAATTGGTGTTTTCATTGATGATGCACTTTTAAATCTGGATAGAATATTATCCTAAAAAAACCGCCTCGAAAGGCGGTTCATGTTTGAAAGAATTACTTCAAGAAACGTTGATAACCCAGATTATTGGTAATTTCCTGATATGGATAGGTAATGGTTTCGAGAGTTTCGATCAAGCCGTCCGGATTTTGTTGTGCATCGGTCGCTTCAAGACCTACCAGAACACGTCCTTCAGCAGCGCCGTGGTTACGGTAGTGGAACAGGGTAATGTTATGTGTTGGGCCCAGACGTTCCAGGAACATCAGTAAAGCACCAGGACGCTCCGGAAATTCCACGCGGAACAAACGTTCATTTTCAATATCGGCATGACCACCAATCAGATAACGAATATGTAGTTTGGCCACTTCATCATCAGACAGGTCATCGACGTCATATTGGAATTTTAAAGTTTCATAAATTTCTTGACGTTCTTTCTCGCCGTTCTTTAAGCTGATCCCAACAAAGACCTGTGCCGCAGAAGCATCGCTGGCACGATAGTTGAATTCAGTAATATTACGACCTTGCAAAGCACGACAGAAGCTCAGGAATGAACCTTTCTGTTCTGGAATGGTCACGGCAAAAATCGCTTCTTTGCGTTCACCCAGTTCGGTACGTTCAGCGATATAACGTAAACGGTCGAAGTTCATGTTGGCGCCGCAGACAATCGACACCATGTTCTTCCCTTCGATGCCATGTTCAGCCACGTATTTTTTAATACCTGCCAGAGCCATTGCACCAGATGGTTCTACAATGCTACGGCATTCGTCATAAGTGTCTTTAATCGCTGCACAGACTTCATCCGTATTCACCAGCACCACATTCGGTTCCACGATTGGGCCAGAATTGTCCGATTTTTGCAGACGAATCACATCAAATGGTTTTTCACCAATTTGGGCTACAGCTGTACCATCAGCAAACAAGCCCACAGATGGGAGAATCACACGTTCATTTGCTTCTAAAGCAGCTTTTAAACAGGCAGATTCGTCGTATTCCACTGGAATGACTTTAACGTGGGGTGCGACATCACCTAAATACGCTGCAACACCTGCGATCAGGCCACCACCGCCAACTGCGACAAACACGTAATCCACATCGCGCCATTGGCGAAGAATTTCATTGGCAATGGTGCCTTGGCCAGCAATCACCAGTTCATCATCATAAGGCGGAATGAAAGTCATCCCATCTTCCTGGGCACGTTGAATCGCATATTTATTGGCAACATCAAATGAATCACCATGCAAAACCACTTCGCCACCCAGACGTTTAACCGCCTGTACCTTGATATCAGGTGTGGTTTTAGGCATCACAATAATCGCGCGAATACCCAGCTTTTTCCCTGAGAGTGCCACGCCCTGTGCATGGTTGCCCGCTGAAGCAGTAATAACGCCACGTTCCATTTGTGATTTCGGTAGTTGACTAATACGGTTATAGGCACCGCGTAGTTTGAATGAAAAAACCGGTTGTAAATCTTCACGTTTAAAGCGGATGTTATTATTGAGTCGTTCGCTAATTCGTGGCGCTGCTTCGAGTGGAGTTTCGATTGCAACATCGTAGACCGTTGCTTGTAAAATTTGTCGAACCAAACGAGACAGCATGTTAATTTTCCATCTAACAGTTTAAAATAGGGGCTTATTGTAACAAACCACACGGCTTTGCGGTTTAAAAAAGCTGCAAAAGTCCAAAATAGTTGAGTGAAGCCATGAGTCTATATGCAACCCAAGATGAGAAAAAACAAGCAGCAGCCAAAGCCGCTTTAAAACACTTGCCAAAAGGGGGCATTTTAGGCGTAGGTACAGGCAGTACTGTAAACTTTTTAATTGACTTATTACCTGAGCTGCAATTGGAAGCTGCGGTAGCCAGTTCAGAAGCAACTGCACAGCGTTTGAAAAAGCTCGGCATTGAAGTGGTGGATATGAACTCTGTCAGTGGTCTGGATGCTTATGTTGATGGTGCAGACGAAATTGATCGTCATATGCATATGATCAAAGGTGGCGGCGCAGCATTGACACGTGAAAAAATTGTTGCCTCTATTGCGAAAAAATTTGTGTGTATCGTGGATGATTCAAAATGGGTTGGACAATTGGGTCGTGAGTTTCCGCTTCCTGTAGAAGTGATTCCAATGGCGCGTTCTGCGGTTGCGCGTAAAATCGTATCTTTAGGTGGCGATCCTGCTTATCGTGAAGGTGTGGTAACTGACAACGGTAACGTGATTTTAGATGTATATAACCTCAATATTCTGAATGCGCTTGAACTGGAAAAAACCTTAAACGATATTCCGGGCGTGGTGTGTAACGGTATCTTTGCGATCAACAAAGCAGATATCGCAATTGTCGCGACGGATAACGGAATTGAAGAGCGTACAGCGGTTTAATTTTAAAATCTCCCCAAATCCTGAACAGAAGTTAAAGTACTGCTTTAACTTTTGTGCAAGAAAAGCCTCATTTTAGATTTTTTAAGAGGAGCTTTTCTCCCTCCTTAATAAAGGTGAGTAGCACTGCTACGCAAGGGGGAGGATTAAAAAAATGATTAAATATAAAAAATGACCTTATCCGACCTACCCGAAATTCAAATCACCCGAAATGTCCGTTCAACACGGTTACGTTTGCGTGTCGATGCAACACAGATTCGCCTTACAGCACCGGTTTTTTGCAGCAAAAAACAGATACAGCATTTTATTGAACAATCTGAAAGCTGGCTGATTAAAACCTGGCAATCCCAGCAGGAAAAAATCGAAAATATTGACCGGACGCTACCGAGTGAGCTGCGGTTATTCAATCTAAAAGCAGCAGTAAAAATTTCTTATCACAGCCAGAAAAACAACTTTATTTTTAATGATGAAAATTTACAGCTTCGGATCAGTGACCGACATCCTGAAGAATATTTAAAAACTTTCGTGATTGCCTACGCAAAAGAACAGCTTCCTTCATATTTAAATCTCGTCTCACAGCAATGTCATTTGCCTTTTAAAAACTGCAACATTAGACATCCCAAAACCCGATGGGGCAGTTGTTCTGCCAAACATGACATTATGTTGAACAGCGCGCTGGTATTATTTCCTGAACAAGTCGCGCGTTATGTCGCTGTCCATGAACTGGTACATACAAAGCATTTTGATCATAGTCCACGGTTTTGGGCAGAAGTTGCCAAGCATGATCAGCATTTCCAGCAGCATCGTATAACGCTGAAAAATACGCCGTTGCCATATTGGTGGGGTGCCTAAAAGCATAATTAATAAGTCCATATAACTCTATTAAAATAGCCTAAGCAATCTATGCATTTAATCCTCTAAACCGGCCTTATCCTACTGATCAATTAAAAAACCAGCAAACCCCAGTGAAATGGTTTAGAAAACCTCAACTTCCTGTCATACTAGGCCTTATAAAGGAAACATTTATTTGAGGTAATCATCGTGATTTCAGTGGGTATTGTGGGTGGTACGGGTTATACAGGCGTTGAACTTTTGCGTCTTTTGCTACGACATCCAGATGTAAATGTAACAGCACTGACATCACGTACTGAAGCAGGTCGTCGTGTAGATGACATGTTCCCAAGCTTGCGCGGGCATACCAATCTTAAATTTTCTGATTTGAGTCTGGGTTTATTAAAATCATGCGATGTGGTGTTCTTTGCAACGCCGCATGGTGTCGCAATGAAACATGCCGAAGAGCTGGTTGCTGCAAATACCAAAGTGATCGACTTAGCGGCAGATTTTCGTTTACAAGATCTTGAACAGTTTGAAAAATGGTATGGCATGCAACATGCATGTCCAGAACTGTTAAAAGATTCTGTTTATGGTTTATCTGAGCTAAATCGTGAAGAAATTAAAAAGGCCAGTGTGATCGGGAATCCGGGGTGTTATCCAACTACAGTTCAGTTGGGTCTGGCGCCAGTCTTAAAAGCGGCTGAAGCATTGGTGAAACCTGAAAGCATTATTATCGATGCCAAATCTGGTGTATCAGGTGCAGGTCGTAAAGCCAGTCTGGGCATGATTTATTCTGAAAATTCCGATAATTTTAAGGCCTATGGTGTAGCGGGTCATCGTCATCACCCTGAAATTGTCGAAGCATTGGAAAAAATTTCAGGTCAAAAAAATGTGTTTGATCATATTTTATTTGTACCGCATTTGGTGCCGATGATTCGTGGTATGTTGTCGACCATCTATATCGATTTAACTGAAGCAGGCCAATCAGCAGATTTACAAGCGCTATATGAGCAGTTCTATGCCAATGAAGCATTTGTCGATGTTATGCCGGCGGGTAGCTCACCCGAAACCCGTTCAGTGCGTGGAGCGAATCAGTTGCGTATTGCCTTGTATAAGCCACAACCAACGAAACTGGTTGTACTGGTTGCACAAGACAATCTGGTAAAAGGGGCAGCAGGTCAGGCTGTACAAAACATGAACCTGATGTTTGGTTTTGCTGAAGACGCTGGCTTAAATAATATTGGTTTATTACCATAAAAAACGTATTAGAACTTCACACACATTTAGATTTGCATTTAAATGTGTGTCTTGATTAAAGCAAACAAGAGATCAAAATGCCGAATAACGAGTCAAATACGACGCTTCCTCAGGAACCCGGTACTAAGAAACCATTCATGAAAGGCAATACCCCCTTAGCCATTGGTGCGGCTGTATTGATCTTAAGCAGTGGCGTACTCGGATATACCGTAGGACATCGTCAGGGTTTGACTGCGGCGGGTTATGATGCGGATGCAGAGCAACTGGTCGATGTGGTACAGACTCAGAAAGCCAGTCTGGAAACACTGAACAAGACGCTGAATACTGCGGTTCAGGAGCGTGATCTGGCGGTCAGCAATGCCAATGATCTGTATCTGGCCATGACCAAGGCACGTGATGAACAGGTGCAGGCCGAAAGTGTGGGAACCATTTATCGCGAAATTTTGCGTCAGCGTGGTGGTTTGGCATTGGCGGTTCAAAACCTGTCGATTAAACCATTACCCGAAAATGCCTTTGAATACCAGATTGATCTGGTTCAGGTCAGTCCAGGCAAAAGTCGTGCTTCAGGTAGTGTGGAACTGCGCCTGATTAAAGGGACTGAAATTCTGGTGGTACCACTGGAAGATAAAAACTTTAATTTTGAAAATTATGAGCGACTCACTGGCCGCTGGACCATGCCGAAAGGCTTTAAACCAGAATTTATTGAAGTGCGTCTTACTGGTGCCAAGCCTGTGATTCGTCGTTTTAGTTGGGAACAGGGCAAAGCAGTCGAAAATCAGTCTGCCACCTTGTCAGAAATTCCGAAAACCGAAGCAAATGCAAATTAAGTGTGAAATATAAATCTTATGCCAAGCAATAAACGTCAAATGTGTTTAAGTGATATTAAAAATTCTTTTAATGAGTCTGGAATCGTTGATTGGCATATCAGCCCACGTTTAGCAAATGAACCCTCTGAAGACGGTGATTCTGACCTAGCTGTACAGACTGCACCGCCAGAACTGAAACGTCCACCGTTGTATGCGGTTGTTTTATTAAATGACGACTATACGCCGATGGAGTTTGTAATTGAAATTTTACAACAATACTTTGCAATGAATCTTGACCAAGCTACACAAGTAATGCTAACTGTACATTATGAAGGAAAGGGTGTAGCTGGGGTTTATCCTCGAGACATTGCGGAGACCAAAGCGAACCAAGTCAATAATTATGCTCGATCACAAGGTCATCCGTTACTTTGCCAAATAGAGCCTAAAGATTAAGGGGGTTACATGCTCAGTCGTCAATTAGAAGTATCACTACGTTTGGCTGTCAGCATGGCTCGTCAAAAGAGACATGAGTTCCTGACCGTAGAACATTTATTGTTAGCCTTGCTCGACAATGATTCAGCCGTGAATGCTCTCAAAGCATGTGGTGCGGACATCATCGTGTTGCGTAAGGAATTAGAAGAGTACGTAGAACAACATACCCCTAAACTTAGTGAAAATAGTGATCAGGCACCACACCCGACAGAAAGCTTCGACCGGATCTTGCAACGCGCGATTTTTCACGTGCAGTCAAGCGGCGGCGATCGTACTGTAGAAGGTGCTGATATTCTGGTTGCCATGTATTCTGAGCGTGACTCATTTGCAGTCTATCTGCTGAAACGTCATCAAATTAACCGTCTGACCCTGACTCAGTACCTGTCTCATGGTACCCGTAAAGAAGATGTACAGTCTGAAGAAGAAATCGAAGATCTAGATGGCGAATCAGCATCTTCAGCAAGTTCAGGTCCACTTGAACTTTATACCACTAACCTGAATGTTGAAGCACAAAAAGGTAAGACCGATCCACTGATTGGTCGTGAAAAAGAAATCGAGCGTGCCGCGCAAATTCTTTGCCGCCGTCGTAAAAATAACCCACTCCTTGTCGGTGATCCAGGTGTCGGTAAAACCTCGATTGCTGAAGGGCTGGCTTGGTTAATTGTCAATGGTAAAGCGCCAAAACCACTGGAAAATGCTGAAATTTTCAGTCTGGACATTGGTGCTTTGGTGGCAGGAACCAAATACCGTGGCGACTTTGAAAAACGCTTGAAACAGCTTTTAAATGCGTTGAAAAAGAAACCTGAAGCAGTGCTGTTTATTGATGAAATTCACATGATTATTGGTGCAGGCTCGAGTATGGGCAGTACCATGGATGCATCGAATCTGATCAAACCGGCGCTGGCAAATGGTTCTTTACGCTGCATCGGGTCAACCACATTCCAGGAATACCGTCAGGTCTTTGAGAAAGATCATGCTTTATCGCGTCGTTTCCAGAAAATTGATGTGAATGAGCCATCTATTTCTGAAACTATTGATATCCTACGTGGTCTGAAATCGAAGTTTGAAGATTTCCATCATGTGGAATATGAAGATCAAGCCTTAGTGTCTGCGGTAGAACTTTCTGCGAAATTTATCAACGACCGTTTCTTGCCAGATAAGGCGATTGATGTCATTGATGAAGCCGGTGCTCAGCGCCGTCTCAAAGCAGAACAAGATGACAGTTTAATCACCGTAGAAAATATTGAAGACATCGTTTCTAAAATTGCGCGTATTCCTCCGAAAACTGTCTCTAAAGATGACAAGAGTGTGCTGGAAAATCTTGAGCGTGATTTAAAACGTGTGGTCTTTGGTCAGGATGAAGCGATTGAGGCCTTGGCTTCTGCAATTAAACTGTCACGTGCCGGTTTGAAGTCTCCAGATAAGCCTGTAGGTAGTTTTGTCTTTGCGGGTCCTACAGGTGTTGGTAAAACCGAAGTGACCAAGCAGCTCGCGAAACAGATGGGTGTGGAACTGGTTCGTTTTGATATGTCGGAATACATGGAACGTCATGCAGTGTCACGTTTGATCGGTGCACCTCCGGGCTATGTCGGTTTTGATCAGGGTGGCTTGCTCACCGATGCGATTCACAAAAATCCGCATTGTGTGCTGTTGCTAGACGAGATCGAAAAAGCGCATCCAGATGTATTTAACCTGTTATTGCAGATCATGGACCATGGTTCATTGACTGATAATAATGGACGTAAATCTGACTTCCGTAACGTGGTCTTGGTACTGACTACCAATATTGGTGCTGAGAGTATTTCTCGTACTAGCATCGGTTTCATGGAACAAGACAATAGTAACGATAATCAGGAAGCGATGAAGAAAGCCTTCTCGCCAGAATTCCGTAACCGTCTTGATGGCGTGATCCAGTTCAAGGCATTACCAAGCAGCATTATTGAAAATGTTGTAGATAAATTCCTGACAGAACTCCAGGCACAACTGGATGATAAAAAAGTCATGCTCGAAGTGGATCAGAGCGCACGTGAATGGATGTCTGAACATGGCTATGACCGTTTGATGGGTGCACGTCCAATGCAGCGTCTGATTCAGGAACACCTGAAAAAACCGCTGGCTGAAATGATCCTGTTTGGCGAACTGGCTGAAAATGGCGGTAATGTTGCAGTGTCTGTTAAGAAAGAAAATGGTAAAGCTGTCGGCTTAAAACTTGAAGTCTTTGAAGACCAGACTGCTGAACCCGCCTAATGAACGAAAAGGATTAAACCCGTGCTTGCACGGGTTTTTTCATGTGTTCATGTTTTAAATCATTAAATTCCTTCAAATAGTTCAATAAATAAATTATGGAAATTCAAGTTAGCAAGCTGTTCACGACATTTTTACTGTTTTTAGTCACGGCATTGATGGAAATTTTAGGCTGTTATTTTCCTTACCTGATTTTAAATCAGGGGAGAAGCCACTGGTTATGGATTCCGACAGCTCTGGCTTTAGCGGCTTTTGTCTGGCTGTTAACCTTGCATCCAGCTGCTTCAGGACGAATCTATGCCGCTTATGGCGGTATCTATATTTTTTCAGCGCTAATGTGGTTGCGCTTCGTTGATCAAGTGACTCTATCGCGTTGGGATCTACTTGGTGGCATGGTGGTAATACTGGGCGCGTTGATTATTATTTTGCAGCCGCAAGGCTTGGTGCGTTAGCAAGATATAACAGTAAACCTTATTAAAAAAGGCAGCCACAGCTACCTTTTTTTGTTTTTGGATTTTTTAATTTCAAATCAAACTTGATGTCTTATTTAGTTAGATTATTTTAATTTACAATCTTTCTGGGAAATATCAGTTTTATAGGTTTGTGTCTGCGAGTTCAGGCTGAGTTCAACCTTGTATGGGTTCTCAATCTGATAGCGATGTTCAAAGAAAATTTCACAATTATTGAGCAGATTATTGCGAATGACTTTCATCACTTCTTTGCGCCCCAGGTCTTTTTCAAACTGGCTAAAATCGGGCGTGATGATCATGCCTTTCAGTGTGGTTTTATTGGCACTTAACTGTAATTGTTCAATAATCGTATTTTGATCAATCTGCAACGGTAAAGTTCTGGAATCTTCTGCACTGAGCACTGCGAGTAATTCATTCAGTTCAGCTTTTTTCTGAATTTTAAATTTGCTGTCAATAATATTTTTTTCTTGAAGATATTGGTCAAATTCAGAAGCATGCACCGGTAAGGCAGCACTGCTAAAACCAGTCAAGAGTGCCAAAGCCCAATATTTTTTTTGCATTGTATAAAATCACTTTTTATTCCATTTCAACAATGATTATAAGAGCTGAGACAAAAAAAGCACCAGAGATTGGTGCTTAATTTGTGAAGATTCATCTTAAAAAATTAGTCTTTTTTCAGATTTTCATTAATCAGAAATTCAACCAAGGCTTTTTGCGCGTGAAGGCGATTTTCCGCTTCATCCCAAACCACAGCATTTTTATGGTCAAGCAGATTTTCTGAAATCTCTTCGCCACGATGTGCAGGCAAGCAGTGCATAAACAAGCAATCCGGATGTGCAAGATCCATCAGACGTTCATTCACCTGATAATCTGCAAAGGCTTTTTCACGGATCTTTTGTTCTTCTTCCTGGCCCATGCTTGCCCAAACGTCAGTCACGATCAGATCAGCATTCACCGCTGCATCTTCAGCAGAAGGAACCAGTTCCACACAATGGGCAAATTCAGACAGGAATTTTTCTTGTGGCTCATAGCCTTTTGGCGCTGCAATTTTCAGATTAAAGCCCCACATATGTGCAGCTTCAATATAAGAGTTACACATATTGTTGCCATCACCAATCCAGGCAACAGTTTTACCTTCGATTGAGCCACGTTGCTCTACATAGGTCTGCATGTCAGCAAGTAACTGGCAAGGGTGGTGGTCATCAGTCAACGCATTAATCACTGGAACTTTTGAATAAGATGCAAAACGCTCCACGATATCATGGCCGAAAGTACGGATCATCACAATATCCAGCATGCTTGAAATCACACGTGCAGAATCTTCAATCGGTTCACCACGACCTAACTGGGTATCGCGTGAAGACAGGAAAATCGCGCTACCACCAAATTGGCTCATGCCAGCTTCAAACGAAACACGCGTACGGGTACTGGATTTTTCAAAAATCATGCCCATCACTTTACCCACAAATGGTTGGAACACTTCATTGTTATGCTGTTTGCGCTTAAGCTCAATTGCGCGTTGCAAAATCTGGTTAAGTTCTAAAGTTGATAAATCGCGTAAGGTGAGAAAGTGACGGAGAGCCATTCGTTACTCCACAATAATTGCCGAAAAACTCGATCAACAATCAGTTGTTGGTTAGTTTAAGAAAAAATACGGAATCGGCTAATATACTATAAGCAATGAAAAATGCAAAAAAACTAGACTTTTTGATGACCGTCTAAAAAGCGATCCACACAATAACTGATGTATTTGTCGATTTCCTGATCATCTTCCTGTACCGGAATTCCCATCAGAATACGCCATTCCAGATTGCGCAAAATACCGAAATACAGCTGCGCCGAATATTGTGGATTTTCGCAATGCAATAAACCTTGCGCATCTGCCTGTTCTAAAGCCTTGGCAATGGCACTTTGCACATGCACTGGGCCTCGCTCATGAATATGCTGAGCAAGTTCAGGATTACGCTGGCTTTGTTCCAGCACCAGACGCATAAAGGCCGAGTTTTCCGGTTGCATAATCTGGTGATAAAAATTAAGCAACGTGTGTACTAAATAACTACGAAAATCCAGTGCCATCAGTTCGATCGGAATACTGATATCTTCAAAAAACTTGATACGACGATAATCGCAAATGGCTTTAAACAAGCCTTCTTTATTGCCAAAGTACTTATAAATAGAGGCTTTAGAGCCACCGGCATGCTGGACGATATCATCCAGAGACACAGCATCATAACCCCGTTCCAGAAATAGCTCGGTTGCACTGATCAGCAGCGCAATACAACGCTCATGACCACGTTTGGTCTGTGGCAGATCTTTGGCGAGCGGTTCTAGGGCGAGGTCTTGCATAGGAGATAGTACATCAACATGTCAATAGAGATTGAAACGCCATCATAGCAAATATATGCACATATTTCATAATTGCGCCAGATAAGTGCGCTATTTGCTAATTAGGTAAAGCAAAACTTAAAAATTTGACTAAAGTTTTAGAGTATTTGTTCTATCGGGTTATGGAATGAGCAAGCCAAATGAGTATACTCGAATTTCAATAATTATAGCCAAGACTGTGGAAAAGGAAGATGACAGAACAAATGTCTGCAGGTTTAAGATTTAGACAAGCGCTTGAAGTCGAGAAACCATTGCAAATTATGGGCACAGTAAATGCCTATGCTGCCATGATGGCCAAACAGGTCGGTTATAAAGCCATTTATTTATCAGGTGCGGGTGTCGCGAATTATTCTTATGGTTTGCCTGATCTGGGCATGACCAGCCTAGATAATGTTCTTGAAGATGTACGCCGGATCACTGAGCGTGTGGATACACCTTTGCTGGTCGATATCGATACCGGTTGGGGCGGTGCATTAAATATTGCCCGCACGATCAAACAGATGACTGCTGCAGGAGCCGCTGCGGTTCATATTGAAGATCAGGTGGCACAGAAGCGTTGTGGTCATCGTCCAAATAAAGAAATCGTATCGCAGCAGGAAATGGTCGATCGTATCAAAGCGGCTGTAGATGCGAAAACCGATTCAAACTTCGTGGTGATGGCGCGTACCGATGCGCTACAAAAAGAAGGCTTGCAAGCAGTGATTGATCGTGCTTCTGCCTGTGTTGAAGCGGGTGCAGATGCGATCTTTGCTGAGGCGATGACCGATATCACCATGTACCGTACAGTGTGTGATGCGGTCGGTGTTCCAGTCTTGGCAAATATTACCGAATTTGGTGATACACCCTATTATACGGTAGATGAACTGGCTGAGCAGGGTATTGGCATGGTGCTGTATCCATTGTCAGCGACACGTGCAATGCAAAAAGCTGCACTTGAAGTGATGCGTTCGGTGCGCGAACATGGTACTCAGGTAAATGTGCTGGATATTATGCAACAACGAAAAGAACTCTACGAATTTTTAGATTATCACAGCTTCGAAGACACATTAGATAAACTGTTTAAACAGGAGAATTAAAAAAATGGCTGAAGGAAAAGTACTCACTGGCGCAGGATTGCGCGGACAAGTGGCAGGTAAAACCTCACTTTCAACAGTAGGCAAAAGTGGCGCAGGTCTGACCTATCGCGGTTATGACGTGCAGGATCTGGCTGAACATTGCCAGTTTGAAGAAGTCGCTTATCTGATTTTCTTCGGAGAATTGCCGACTGCAGAGCAATTGGCTGCCTACAAAGCCAAACTGAAATCCTTGCGCACTTTATCTCAGGCATTAAAAGAAGTCCTTGAGCGTATTCCTGCGGATTCGCATCCAATGGATGTGATGCGTACTGGCGTTTCCATGCTGGGCAATCTTGAAACTGAGCAGTCTTTTGAGCAGCAACAGGATATCGCAGACCGCATTTTGGCAACTTTGCCGGCAATCATTTGTTACTGGTATCGTTATAGTCATGACGGCGTACGTATTGAAGAAAATACTGACGATGATTCGATTGGTGCACAGTTCCTGCATCTTCTGCATGGTGAAAAACCAAATGAGCTACATGAACAGGTAATGAATGTTTCCTTGATTCTGTATGCAGAGCATGAATTCAATGCTTCGACTTTTACCGCTCGTGTGTGTGCATCAACGCTGTCAGATATGCATTCCTGTATTACCGGTGCAATCGGTTCCTTGCGTGGCCCTCTACATGGCGGTGCCAACGAAGCTGCGATGGACATGATCGAAAACTGGAAGTCGCCTGAAGAAGCTGAACGTGAAATGCTGGGTATGCTGGAACGTAGAGAAAAAATCATGGGCTTCGGTCATGCGATCTATAAGGACAATGATCCGCGTAATGGTATTATTAAAGTCTGGTCGGAGCGTTTAGCCAAAGATGTCGGTGATACCGTACTTTATCCAGTGTCAGTGCGCTGCGAAGAAGTCATGTGGCGTGAGAAGAAATTATTCTGTAATGCGGATTTCTTCCATGCTTCGGCTTATCATTTCATGGGCATTCCAACCGAGTTGTTTACCCCGATCTTTGTTATGTCACGTGTGACAGGTTGGGCAGCGCATGTGATGGAACAGCGTGCAGATAACCGTATTATCCGTCCAAGCGCGGACTATACCGGTCCAGAACTACGTAAAGTAGTGCCAATCGCTGAGCGTTCTACAGCGGCTTGATCCGTAAATGTCCTAGAATAAAAATAAGGTCTCAATTGAGACCTTATTTTTTTTAGTGAATTCTGTTATCGACTTAACAGTGCCGGATCTTCAATGCTATAACCTGTTTCAAAAGGAATACCCAGATACTTTACTATTACCAGGGTTTTATTCTGTTTCGGAACTTTATAGGCCTGGCTAATTTTCAAGCCTTGCTGATAACTGACTGCTTGCTGAACCGGACTTTTTTGTAAGCTGGATTTTACTTGATATTGATAGGTCCATTTTGGCACTTTTTCCTGAGGATCATGCCAGGCAGGCGCGCTACCTTTTTTTGTCTTTAACACCTTAAGCTGTAGTTTTGATTTTTGAATTGGATTTAATGGAACTAAACGTTTTTTGATTTTGGCAATGTCCTGATCAAACTTGCGACTGTCTTGATCATAATCGATGCGCTTGGTTTTAGGATTGATATATAAGGAATTGACCTGAACCAGTTGATTTGGTTTTTGGGATTTAAAATTATAATAATATAGTTGAGGCAAGCGTCCACGACCATCAAGATAATGACGCATGATATAAAGCTTCTGTTCTTTGACTTCATAGCCTAGAACTTCAATATTTTGTGGACCGCCTACGGTAGCGAAAGCCAGAGTGGGCAAGCTCAGAGGGAGCAGGAGCAGTGCAGTTTTAATATTCATGGTCATTCCACCCTCAAAAAAATAGATTGGCATTTGATCATGCCAATCTATCTTAAAATACGGTAGAAATAATGAAGCTTATTCAGGCTATACAGTAACTTTGAAAGCTTAGCTGTTATTCAACAGATTCATCATGTCATGTGCAACCACAGCTGACAGTTTGTTGAGGCGTTCAAGTGGCGAGCCTTTGAGATAATACTGGAACTGATGGATTTGCGTGCCGTCATTAATGGCCACAAAAAATGTTCCTTCCGGTTTCTCTGGTGTCGCGCTACCACCTGGTTTAAGTAACCCTGTACAGGCGATAATCCAGTCAGCATCACGGAACATTTTTTTACCTGCTTCCGCCAGAGCAACTGTTACCGGCATAGATTCCGCAGTATGACTATTGATCAGATTCTTGGAAATGCCCAATACTGAAGTCTTGACACTTACATCGTAACAGATCAAACCACCAATCAGAATTTCGGCACCTTCTCCTTTACAAATGGAGAACTGGCTACTGAGATATCCAGAACTTGCGCTTTCGATACAGGCAATTTTTATGTTTTTCTCTTCGAGTAAGCCGCAACAGGTTTTTATCATAGTCTCTATATTTTCTTTGTGGGAGTGATTTTAGATCAATTTAGACAGATTTTTTCTGTCGATCAACTCCAAGTATATTTATATTTTTATGAAAGTTAAAATTTTTTTCATAGATTAGTGTAATTTCATGTTGATCTGATCGCAAAATCTGAATGGTTAAAGCTTGGGCTATTTTCAAAAATAGAGGTTTCTTCTCAGGCGGAACAGTGGTAAAAATAAAAATAAAGTGCTTAGTGAAAGTAGGGTGTTGGAATGAAAACCACAGTAAAATATGTAGTCTTAAAAAGTCTTGACTATCAATTGGGTACACCATTATTTCAGGAAGAAATTGACGCTGATGGTCAATATTTTGATCAGATACCAAGCACAATTTCTTATCAGAACTTACAGTTCAAAGTAAAAAGCAAAGAGCTTAAACGTTTGCATCTGGCCGAAGAGCAGGAAGATACTCAAACGATTATCGTCAAAGTAGTCAATATCTAATAAAAACTGAATAGAATAAGCCTCTTTTAAAGAGGCTTATTTATTATAAATAGATTAATAAATATAATTACAAACAATGATTTGACCTAAGTTAATACCAAAGTAATAGCTAAAACTATTTGAATTAAAGTCAAGATAAATTCGAAACAGCTTAATTGTTATTGGTGAGGTCATGTTAAGTATCGTATTTCCTCACAGTTAAGAACATTCAAAAAGAATTGTATTTTTAATGTTTTATTTAATTTTTTAAAAATATAGAAGATTTAGATTTGTTTTTTTATATTTATAAATATCAATAGTATAGTTATTAAGTGGTTCTGTTTAATAACGCTTTTTAAATTTTATTAAAAATTTTCCTATATATGAAATAGGACTTAAGTTATTCCTTTTATTGGATAATAAATTTTTGACCTATAAAGTCTTTCATTATGTTTCTGTTGCATTATATCAGGTAATTTATGTTGCGCATTAATCTCCACTTCAAGTACTTATCTTACTATTTTTTACATTGAATTAATCTGTAACAGGTTAAAGGTTGGCGAAATCTGAAAAATGCGTAGAGTAGATATTAAGTCGAAACCTATCGGCTTTTAATTTAAAGCAAATAGTAAGGAATACCACCATGGCTAATAATCAACAGCAAGACCAACAGAAACAGCAACAGCAACAGCAACAGCAACAGCAACAGCAAAATCAAGATCAGCAGCGTCAACAAAACAACCAGAAAAACCCAAATCAGCAACAAAATAACCAGCAACAACAACAGCCGCAGGGTGGTCAACACAACCAGCAACAGCGCGACCAGCAGCAACAAAACCAGCAAGGCCAACAGCAACAACAGCCACAGCAAAACAGTAACCAGCAACAACAACGTTCACGTAATCAACAAGATCAGTGAAAGCCACAGCGTTAATCTTTTTTAAGAGATATGCTCTTCATAAAAAAACCGCCTGATTCAGGCGGTTTTTTTTATATTTCATTGCACGATTAGACTAAGTATTTATTAACACTGAATATTGGCTTTTAGCTTGTAGAAATTCAAGGCATTGTCTAGGTCGGTGAGCAACTCTTTTTCTGTATATTCCTTGGGTGCAAGTTTTAGCAAGGCAGGCATATAGTTATTTTTATATTCTTTAGGATATTGTTCACACAGGATACGTGTTCTTTCTTCCAGACTAATTGTTGAAGAGTCAAGTTTGTCCAGATAAGCACTCAGTTGATTATCTGATTGTTCAAACTGCACTTTAATGTTTGCATCAGCTTCTGCTGCACTCTCTGCTTGCTGTTTTTGGCAGCCGCTTATTGCCAGACTCATCAATAAAGTAATTAGTATGCGATTTTTCATGCTGCCAAAATATTGTTATTGCTCATATGAAAAATTATAGAGAGAAATGACTAAAAAGAAAGCAGGGATCTATAAACTTTATGAGACATTGAACATTCATAACATCCGATATTGACTGAAATAAGGAATTTTCTCCTACAAATCTGAATTAACCTATTCTCATTTATAGGTTTAGCAATTCTTTTTGGGTTTTGGTTATTTAATCGTCTTATTTGCCCATTAAAAAGATTTTTGGATAAATTATAGTCATTTAATTAACAAAAGTAATGGTTTTTTCATATTTTGAAACATTGCATCTATATATCCTACACAGATTGGCTGCATGGCTAGTGATATCTTGGCGTCATTCTAAGAACTTAATGAAAATAATTAAAAATCAGCACATTATAGGGCCTGTTTAATTTAGGAGAGTTAAACAGGCTTTTTCTTTTCCGTCTTAAATCTGGTTTTTTCTTTGCTGATTGTATTTTTTGCTCACTCTCTTTCACATAAGTTTTCATACACAACATAAAGCCTGAAAATTCACTCAGGAGAGATACATGAATAGATGTTATTTATATATCTCTTTTCACGAAAAGACAGGACAAAGCTATGATGAGATGTATATGCGCATTTGGCATGGGCGTGATGGTCGGCTGTTGTTTTAAATCTTGCAAAGAGAAAATGTGTCAGATGATGAGCAGCAAGCATTGTAAAAGTGATCATTGTAAAAAGGATCAGACGACTCAAGCTGAAGAGCCTGTACGAACTTAGCCCCAAAAGCTTCAATTTTACTTAAAGGCTAAACAGAGCTGAGTACTGAAGTTGTTCTAGATCGCTGATCCAATCATTTTGTATTGAGTCATTCTATATTTAAAGCAATAAAGCTTGATCCTGGATTGAGCTTTTTACACTCAGGAGAAAAACATGATGCAATTTATATTTTGTTTATTTGGTCTTCATGGTGCGACTGAAATTAACTACACGTGTGACCATGATGAGGTCAAACAGTGTCGTGATTGCTTGAAAAATATTGAATAATGTGCCAAATCATCAGACATATTAATGAAGATCAATCCCCGTTCAATCATCAGTTGGCGGGGTTTTTCTTTACTGATGAAATTTTTGGATCTAAACATAATTTCTCACAAGGAATACTTTATAAAAGAATCATTTCAATAGGATCAATAGGATTACGTTTTGATAAATTCTTAGCTGCTTAGAACTGGAATACAATAAAATTTATGCGTGTGATCACCCATGCTCGAATTCTTGAAGCAATTCAAAAGAGGCCACAGGCTGAAACTGCATTAGCTGGTGGGGATTGACTGATTAAGGCCAAGCATCCTAAAGGTTTTACTGAAATGAAAAGACTTTTTCCGGCAGTGGATAAGCTTAGAAAATTTCATGTATTCGATATCGGCTCGCACGCGAATTCATATTCTTTGCTGTACCATCTACGATCAGGCTGAACAGCTTATTTGCTCAGATGGACTTCAGGAATTGTGAAATGTAAAAGAGCACTTGAAGGAAAGTTTGTCTTTTAAAAAAACTGAATGTGCAACATAAATAACATTGATGTTTAGCAGCAGATGTCATATTTATCTCTTAATAGATATATGAAGGAGATGCATATGACAAATAAGCCAGAGCAAGAGCAAGAATCAAATCCCCATAAAGAATCGAATGACGATAAAGGTAATCAGGCATCTTATAAGCATGTCAAACCAGAGAAAAAACCCAATGCAGAACCGGAAAATCCATTGAGAGAGCAAAAATAGCTTTTTCATATGGACGAAGCCCTAACTTGGTTTAGGGCTTTTTAATTTCCCGATAAACCTTGATCTCTAGGCTTTGCAATAAATTCATCTTTCATTTCAAAGAAAAATTCATGGGCTTGTTCATGATCGCAGTGCAACCAGTCATGTCGTGATTCTTCCGGAATCACAATAATCGAGCGTTTTTCGTCATTCGGGTCATGAAACTGTTTCATAAAGGGATGTTGATCTGAATTTATGGTCAGCATCGAAAATGATCTGATTTTCTCACCATCAATGTGTGCGTCATCATAAATCGCCGCCACGGTAAAAGGATTGCCATCTTCACGTGAAATGCCAAACCAGTGCGATTTACCGTCTATATATTTAGGTTCATAGAATGTATCGACGGGTACCAAAGCAAACTGGTTGTTTTTCCAGGCATGTCGGAAACTCGGTTTGGATGCCACTGTTTCAGTCCGTGCATTATAGGTATGCCGGCCATATCTCAATTCTTTCGCCCAGGCTGGAATCAGTCCGAAACGTGCGATATCCAGCTCAAACTCATCAGCACCGCGCATAATGATTGGGGCTGGCGCTAAAGGATAAACATGCGGTTTCATGCCCAGTTCGAGTTGCTCTTCATGAATATCTAATAAGGAAAGACGTTTTTTTGAGGGAAATTCATAGTTCGAGCACATAAATAACCTCTTTCATTCTAATTATTATTTGCTAAAGAATTAAAGTATAAAAATGATGGGCTCAAAACAATTCGAAATCGTAAGTATAGTTTTAACAGAAAGTAAGAATACGGATTAATATTAGTTTATCCTCTTTATAGAATAGTGCTCCTTTAAAGGACTATTCTATAAATATGAAGATTAAAATATTTGAGTTTTTAATGATTAAATACAAAAGCTCACCGGGTTATTTTGTAGGGCAGGTGTTCAAAGCTTTCCCTTGTTCCACTGAATGGATAAAGTTTCCAATTAGAAATTCACTCTGTCTTAAGGAATCACGATGATCTCCATTTTTGACGAGATGGAAGGCGATAGATTTCTGCTTCGTACATACCTGCTGATAGTAAGCATAAGTACCACGATCATCGACCAGTTGATCTTTCTCACCTTGTACCAGCAGAACCGGCACAGTCGGTGTCATATTCTCAATAGACTGTTCTTTTAAATAATTTGTCAAAGGTGCCAGATTTACATTTGATTTAAAGACAGTCTTAGGTGCTTGTTTTAGGTCCGATTGTAATTCTGACAAACAGCGACTGCGTGCATGATTAAGAATTTCTCCCATTTCTAGGCTAACTAAATTTGCTGGAGCAAGCATCGGGTCTGCAGCTTCTGCTCCTAAAAGCACAATTGGAAAAAATGCGGCGACATCAGTCGTGATTTGCGAATTGCTAGCAACATATTCAGCGATTCCTTCATATTGATAACCGCCTGGTGCCAGTGCAATTGCCCCGCGAAGATCAAATTCAGGTGCATCTTTTTGACCGGACGCTGCAACTTTAAGAGATGCTGCACCTCCTTGACTATGACCCATAACATACCAATTTTTACTAAAGTTATAAGGCTTTAAATGGTGGATCGCTCGTACAGCATCAACGACAGTATGCAACTGGCTTCGCGCATTCATATAAGGATGACCGCCCGGAGTGCCTAAACCTTGATAATCAGGTGCAACGACTGCATAGCCGCGAGCGAGCCAGGCATTCAATGCCTTAGCTGCGATTTGTTGATAGACATGGACTGGCCCACCCATATAATCGCCAGAGGGTGCACATGTATCAGCAACGCCAGTTGTACCATGCGCCCAAGCCAGAACAGGCCATCCATCTTTAGGGACTTTGCCTTTAGGTAACAGGATATAGCCTGAAGTGACGATGGGCTCGGATTTTGTGCCACGACTGCGATAATTGATTAAGAAACGTTGTGAGGCATTCGTAAACAGATCAGTATTTTGTTCTTGTAGAGATAATATTGTACCCAGTATTTTTTCAGAAATATTAGATGTTTGGATTTTGCTGTTATCGGGAAGTGGAGGAGAGGCTATTGCATATGTTGAACCTGAACATAAACAGCTCATGATTAATTTAATAATAGGAGATTTAATTTTCATCGCTGAAACCATTTTCCTTTTTATAATGTCATTTTTAATGTAGCAGCTTTATTTATGTTTCTAAATTAACTCTGCACAGAGTTTGTAAACTAAAGCTTTTAAGTTAAGGCGAATGAGCAGTACAACAGGTTATTTTAGTTTAGCTAATAACTTCATATAAGCACTTATATTTTAATGTGGTTCTGATCTGTGAGTAGAATTCATATCATGTCTAACCTCACTAATACGATCATAAATCACTTTTCGCATTCGGTTTATTACTCCCAGAGGTTTGTGCTCCGGTAGTGTATGCAATGGTGTAAAAGAGAGATTTTCACAAAACTTGTTTTGTTCAGGTGTATCAAAAACTTGCTGAGGAATGCGGATAGTTGCGACCTTGTAAAAAGGCGCCTCACTTTCTTGCCATTCAGTCATGGAATCTTCGACTGACATGGTGTTTGATGTTCTAGGCTGTATCAGAAACTCCATACATGCTTCACTTTTTTGCAAATGTTTGCGCAATTTTTCTCTTAGAAAATTATGATGCGGAGCATGTGGAAGAGGATCTGTCACTGTCGAACATGCTTGAGCTGAATACTTTACAGCTTGACGATCAGTGCCTATTCCTAATTGATAGGGCACCATAGACCAATATCTAGTTTGCAAAGGATTAGAAATTTTATTCCTCGTATTTAAGGCAATCCAGGTTCCTTTAGCTCCTAATGCAAAAGGAATATGCAGTTTATTAAAAAATCTATCGCTATTTATATCTTGCATAAATGACATATATCGAACTGGATCATTCACAAAAAAGACAGGATGATTGATCATAATGAAATCTTGAGTAGAGGTTTCATCATCTAAAAGCTTTTCTCCCGGTACTCCTAAAAGTTTTATCGCCATGCCACGGGCATCTTTTTTAATATCTGCTTGTTGGGCATCTTTAGAACCATTAGAGAAACGAATCCAGGCTTGATATGTTTTTCCAGGAAGAAAAACACCTTGAGCCAAGTTTTTAGGAAGAGCTTCATCTACTTTGAATTCTGCGCGTACACAACCGTGTGCTTTGGGATGGGCATCACGTAGCGCGATACCTGTGGAATATTCTTTCCGAATCGATATCTCAATTATATCTGCGATTTTTTCAGTTATATTTGCTTCATCAGGATAAAGACTTTCACTTAAATGATGATCTATATTGGGATGAATATTATCTTTTGAAGAGTTAGATGCTATAGGGGAAGCGTTAGCATATGCAGCACTACAAATACTTATTGCCATTAAAGAGAAAACTAGACCCGAGCATATAGGTCTTATAAAGTTAGGCATTGATTTTCTCCTTGCTATAAAGCTAGAGTTAGTTTTAATTTTTTAGCCTATGAACTGAAAATTCTTTGGACATACTTTAGCCATAAAACAATAATAATGTCTGTGTAATTATTGATCTTCAGATTTTAAGTCCATCCAATTCCTTCCTAAAACTGTTTCCACTCTTTGTCGTGTGCTCAATATAGAAGACGATTTATGTTCTTACTTTAATTTAACTCAACACAGAGTTTTTTACTTTAGCAAAATTTATCCATAAACTTATGAAAATTTATTTTTAGACTAATGCGAGATGCTCGTAGCAAAATCAAGAGTCGTCGAATACAGTGCTATAGAAATTTATTGAGTTTAAAATTTTGAAAATATTAGGATATATAAATCAATGCCAGTTCTAGTAATCCAGCATAGACTCAGTGGATTTTACTTTTTTTACTATGCGATTGTTGGGGCATTTATGCCTTTTTGGAGTCTGTATCTTGAAGATCAAGGCTTCAATTATCAGGAAATCGGGATTTTATCTTCTATTGCGATTGTTACCCGATTCTTTGCGCCGTTGATCTGGGGTTGGATTGCAGATAAATCCGGTAAACGCATGTTGCTGGTGCGTATTGCCACCTGGATGGAAGCCTGTATCTGGTTCATGATTTTTATTATTCCCAATAGCTTTCAATCTGTAGCTTTACTGATGCTGATTTTCAGTTTCTTTCAGAATGCCATTCTGGCACAGTTTGAAGGCGTGACTTTGTTCTGGCTCGGAGAAAAAAGAGCAGAACTGTATGGCAAAGTACGAAAATGGGGATCTGTCGGCTTTATTATCGGTGTATTCGGCTTGGGCGCCGTCTTTGAAATTATGAGCATCGGCATGTTGCCAGTCTTGTTGCTGTGTATTTCATTTCTGGCTTTTCTCTGGTCATTTACCATTAAAGAGCCCACGACGGCACCTACCGCCCAGAAACAGCTCGAGCCCCTATGGCCAATATTCAAACGCCCAGTGGTGTATAGTTTTTTCCTGATCGAATTGATTCTGCTATTTTCACACGCGCCGTTTTATAGTTTTTATAGCAATTATCTCAGTCAGGCGGGATTTAGCACCAGCCAGATTGGGCTGCTCTGGTCAGTCGGGGTCATTGCGGAAATCATCATGTTTGCCTATGCGACGTTCTTTCTGACACGCTGGTCATGGCGCCATCTGGTCACGTTATGCTTATTGATGACCGGATTAAGATGGTTCATCGTCGGGGTCTTTCCTACTTCATTCATGGCACAGTTTTTTGCTCAAACGATTCACGCTTTAAGTTTTGGTTTATTTCATATGATCGCGATGCGGGTGATTTTTCAGAACTTCTCTGCAGGGCAGCAAGGGCGTGGACAAGCGCTATATAGCACGATGTGGGGCATTGGTGTGGCGAGTGGCAGTATTCTGGCCGGCCATTATTGGGATCAAGTCGGCGGCACATCTATTTTTATCGCTGCTGCAGCATTGACCTTGCTTGGCTTGTTACTGATTTTCGGATTGCCAAATAAAGTCGAACTGCAAAAACAGGCTTGAAAATATTATCTCAACATTAAATACGGATTTTGGCGTATTGCCCAAACCACGGTTGTGCCTGCTCCAATTGGGCTGCCAGTTGTAGTAGTAGATCCTCACGGGCAAATGGTGCAATAAACTGTGAACCGAGCGGCAGGTTTTGTTCATTCCAGTACAGCGGTACAGACATCGCCGGGAGTCCGGTAATATTGGCCAGTTGCGTGAAAGGCACCCATTTCAGATTTTCTTTCACAATCTGGTCGACCAGTTTACCTTGCGCCAGCAAATGTGCTTTATTTAGTTTCAATAAAGCTTTAAGAATCGGTTTCTGCCAGTTTGGTGTTTTGACCTCACCATTTTTTGGCGCCACTGTCGCCGTTGCAGGCGTCAGGTACAGATCATAATTATCAAAGAAATGATTCATCTGGGTTACATATTGACCCCAGTTATTCAGGTTCTGGATATAATCAATCGCGCTGGTTTTGGCCCCAAAAGCTGCCAGCGCTAAAGAGTCCAGTTCAAAATCATTCGATCTAGACGGATAGCCTTTCTGAATTTCATTCAGCATAAATGAAAACTGGCTAAACCAGGTGGTAATAAAATCCTTGGCCAGTTGCATGCCATCAATGGCTGGGCGGTCTTCGACCACTTCATGGCCCAAAGATTCTAGCAATTTGGCTGTTTGTTCAATGGCTTTAATGGCATCCTGGGAAACAGGTGTGCCAATCGTAGAATAAGTGCTAAACGCAATTTTCAGTTTTTTTGGCGGTTGCTGAATCACATCCAGATAATGATGCTGTGGACGCTGAATCTTAAACAGTGAACTATGATCTTCACCATGGGTGGCATCCAGCATTGCAGCACTATCCCGTACCGTTTTGGTCAGTACATGCTGAATCGCGGCGCCATGCATGGCTTCACTCATTTGTGGTCCCCAAGGCGTGCGGCCACGACTCGGTTTCAGGCCAAACAGGCCGCAATAGGAAGCGGGGATACGTATCGAGCCGCCACCATCACCAGCACCCGCAATTGGTACAATTCCGGCAGCCACGGCAGAAGCGGAACCACCGGACGAGCCGCCGCTATTATGCTGTAAATTCCACGGATTTTTACAGCTGCCCCAAGCATCTGGTTCAGTAATACCTTTAATCCCAAATTCAGGAGTATTGGTACGTCCAAAAGTCACAATCCCGGCTTTTTCCCAGCGATTGACAATCTCGGCATTGGTCTCGGCGATATAACCAATCCGTTTTAAGCCCTGACAACCATAAGAAGTTGGATAACCGGCATATTCCTGAAACAGGTCTTTAACCAGAAAAGGCACACCGGCAAAAGGTCCGGACAGATTTTGCTGGCTCCGTTTCAATGCATGCTCATGCATCGGAATAATAATTGCATTTAGCTCGGGATTGGCAATTGAGCTACGCTCTAGTGCAGCAGATAAAAGTTCACTTGAATGTACTTGTTTATTGGCGACCAGATCAGCCAGTCCTAAACCGTCATATTGCAGATATTCTTCAAATTTCATTGCCATTCCCTAGTGTTGCTGCTTCAAGGTTGTAGATCATTTAGGCTCAAGATGCAAGCACCACCTGATTTCGCCCACGATGTTTGGCCTGATACAAGGCTTGATCTGCAATATTGATCAGGTTTTGCAGGTCTTGGGAGTTGGGTTCATTTTGATGGGTGATGCCCACACTCACGGTAATATACAGGGACGAGCCATCTGATTGATGCATCGGGGTTTTTTCCACTAGATCACGAATCCGTTCTGCAATAAGACGTGCTTCTGATGGTTCGGTATTCCAGAGTAGCAGTACAAATTCTTCTCCACCAATCTGTGCAAAAAGATCTTCAGCACGTAAATTGCAGCGAATGATTTCCGCAAAATGTTGCAGCACCTTGTCACCGACATGATGACCAAAATGATCGTTCAGGCGTTTGAAATAATCAATATCCAGCATGATGACTGAAAATTCCATCGTCTTGGCATATTGCAGTAAATATTCACCTTTCTGCAAGAAGAAATGACGATTCATGGTGCGGGTCAGACTGTCATGATTGGCCAGATAGAGAACCCGTTTAAACAGCTCATTGCGGTTTTGACTAATAATACAAAGAATAAGCGGCGATAAGGCCAGCATAAACAGCCCGATCCGGAGCGAAATATAAATCGTAGAATCTGCCAAGGTGTCATGCGTTGTGGCATAAAACCGCGTCAGGCTGTAATAGGTCAGGATAATCACAAAAGCGTTGATCATGGTCATGGTAAACAGGCGATAGGTCAACGCAGCCCAGATCAGTGCAGCCAGAGGGTAGAGCATTGCACCCGGGCCTGCAAAAATATTGGTAATGATGACACAGGCCACGACTGAAGATGCAGGTAAAAAATAGCTGAAGTAATTACGTTTTTGACGACGGTTTTTAAATAAGTACTGCATGTCTTTTATTCTTGGGAATGCCAAGATTAAAGGAAGAAACACAATATAATTCACCATTTCACCGGTCCACCACAGACCAAAATCAATCCATAAATTTTCTTTGGTCATGAATGAATTGGGTAGATTGGGCAAGGTGATAACTGCAAAAGCCGCACTGGCCAGGCAGCCTGCAAAAGCGAAGATGCCAAATAAATGAACGAAGGTATAACCGGTATTATAGTATTTGTAATTAATCTTGAAATATCGAATAAAAAATATCGAGACAATAGTACTGATCAGATTAGACAGGGTAAGAAACAGGCTTTGTAATAGGCTGTTCCCGGTGACCAGATCTGCAAACATAAAAGCACTGAATGCACCGAGCCAACCTCCCATATTATTTAAATGTGGAAAGCGTAAGAACAGGGCTAACAAGGCAGCATTGGCCGGCCACAATAAGGCCAGATACTCAATTGGTCTGGTTGCGATCCCAATAAAACAACAGACTAAAACAGCGAAAACAATGACAAAATAAGCATAGGTTTCATGATTTAATTGTTGTTCTGTTATTCGAGCTAATTGCAAATTTAAAATCCTATTCAAATTTTTAAGTGTGAATGATCACTTTGTTCAGCAACTAAGTTTGACCCAAAATATAATTTTATTGTTTGATTAATCTGTTATTAATGCGAACTATTAAGATTCTTATATACGAAATATATACAAAAAAAGTCAGAAAGGAAATCCATGTTTTTAAACAATGTGATAAATAATTTCTGACTCTGTATTGAAATTGCGTTAGAGCGGGACACGATCCCAAAAAATATGATAATTTAGAATCAATTGTTAACAAGATGCCGGTAAATATGAAAAAAATATGTCTTAGCCTTATCTTACTCATGAGCTCACCTTGGCTAATGGCGACAGAAAATAAAAAACCAGTGAATGCTCCTGCTAAAGCTGCTGAAATCCCAAATACATTTACTGTGAAAACCCGTCCGGAAATTGTCGGATTGTGGGGAATGGAAATCCCGAATAATAAAAAATGTATCGAATATTATAATTTTAAAGGCAATAATAATGTGGTGATTAAAAGTGGCAATGAGTGGACGTCGGGGCTATATGACTATCAGCCGGCACAGGATCCTTCGCAGCAGATTCCAGCGCTGATTCTGCAAGTAAAATATGACAATAATGAAAAAGACTGTTCAGGCAATCAGGTGGATCAGTCTGGTGAAATTTCGCAATATTTTGTGAAATGGCAAAACCCTTATACCATTAACTTCTGCGCCAATGAAAAAGCCGAACAATGTTTTGCTGTGCTCAGACGCGTATTGCCTTAAATTGCAAACAATAAAAAAAACCGCTGAATGACAGCGGTTTTTTTATGAGCTTTGATTTAAGCTTTGTCTTCAGCACCTTCAAGCTGCTTTAACAAATGCTTCTCTAGGTAATGAATATCCATTGCCTGTTTGCAGAAGTTTTTATCCTGAAGGATTAAATCTTTATGCAAAGGAATATTGGTTTTAACGCCAGTCAAAATCATTTCTTCCAAAGCATTTCTCATTCGAGAAATAGACGTCTCACGATCCTTACCATGCGAAATCAGTTTGGCAATCATCGAATCATAATACGGTGGAATGCTGTAGCCTGGATAAACATGCGAATCTAAACGGATACCTGCGCCGCCTGGTGCATAGAAGTTGTCAATCTTGCCTGGTGAAGGCAGGAAGGTCGATGGATCTTCTGCGTTAATACGGCATTCAATCGCATGTCCTAAAACCTTGACGTCTTCTTGCTGAATATCGAGACCTAAGCCGCCAGCAATACGCAATTGCTGTTCGATAATATCGATCCCCGTGACCATTTCAGTCACCGGATGCTCAACCTGAACACGCGTATTCATTTCAATGAAGAAGAACTCATCATCTTCAAACAGGAATTCGAATGTACCTGCACCACGATATTGCATCAGCTTACATGCATTCACACAGGCTTCTAGAATATCAGCACGTGCTTGCTCTGGTAAGTTCGGTGCTGGCGCTTCTTCCAGTACTTTTTGATGGCGACGCTGTAGTGAACAATCACGATCATACAGATGAATCGCATGGCCATTACCATCAGCCAGTACTTGCACTTCGACATGACGTGGCTTTTGCAGGAAACGTTCCATATACACCGTATCATCACCAAACCACATTTCCGCATCACGCTGTGCAGCCTGAACAGATTCAAGCAGGGTATCGACATTTTCTACGATACGCATACCACGACCACCACCACCAGAAGCAGCTTTTACAATCAGTGGAAAACCGATCTCTTTCGCTTCAGCCATCGCATTGTGGATTGTTACGGCATGGTCGCAGCCTGGTACTGTTGGTACACCAGCTTTTTTCATGGCAATAATGGCAGAAACCTTGTTTCCCATTAAACGAATATGTTCCGGACGCGGACCAATAAAGATAAAACCAGAATTCTCTACGATTTCTGCAAATTCTGCATTTTCAGCGAGGAATCCATAACCAGGATGGATGGCATCTGCGCCGGTAATTTCAGCAGCTGTAATAATCGCAGGAATATTCAGGTAGCTGTCACTACTCGCACCAGGGCCGATACATACTGCTTCATCACAGAAACGTAAATGCATCAGGTCCTTGTCTGCGTCAGAATAGACACCTACAGTTTTGATCCCTAAAGTTCTGCAAGCCCGGGTGATGCGTAACGCAATTTCACCACGGTTTGCAATTAAAACTTTTTGCAACATTATAAATCCCCGGGGTGATTAAGCGCGGTAGCGGAAAAGTGGTTGACCGAATTGAATCACTTCACCATTTTTCACCAGAATTTCTTCAATCACACCGCTTTGAGTTGCTTCAATCGGGTTCATGATTTTCATTGCTTCGATAATACCGAGCGTATCGCCTGCAGAAACGGTCTGGCCAACTTTAACAAAGGTCGGCTCACCTGGGCTTGGTGCTGCATAGAACACGCCGACCATTGGTGAAGTTTCAACAGCACCGCGAGGAGATTTTGCTGCTGGCGCTTCGGCTGCTGGTGCAGGCATCGCAGGAACAGCTGCTGCAACCACTGGATTACGACGAGTTAATGCAATCGATTGATCGCCTTCTTTAACTTCGATCGCCTGTAAGTCAGATTCAATCATCAAGTCGATGAGTTTCTTGATTTTACGGATATCCATGAGACAGTATTCCTAATTAAGATTGTGTAGAAGGTTGTATTTTTTCAATGATATAGTCGAGGGCAGCAGCATAGCCTTTTGCACCTAGACCACAGATCACGCCCATGGCTTTATCGGACAAGTATGAATGATGTCGGAATGCCTCACGTGCATGCACATTAGACAGATGGACTTCAATGAAAGGAATGGCAACGCCAAGGAGGGCATCGCGAACAGCAACAGAGGTATGGGTCAATGCTGCTGGATTAATAATGATATATTGAATGCCGTCTTGCTGGGCTTGATGAATTCGGTCAACAATGGCACCTTCCCAGTTGCTCTGGAAAGTTTCGAGTTGTAATGTAGCTTGTTGGGCCTGAGCAATCAGCTGCTGGTTAATATTGTCAAGACTAAGGTGACCATAAACTTCCGGTTCGCGCTTCCCAAGCAAGTTTAAATTCGGTCCATGAATAACCAAAATGGTCGAACTCATCCAGCATGCTCCAATTAAAAAGTATCGGGTTTTGTTTGCAAGATGTCTGCAAACTCTGCTTATTATTGCATGATTTTCTACATTACTATTTATAATTTCTTTGAATTAACGTAGAAAGCATATAGCAAACAGTGGCGCTATAATGAAAACTTTGCAGAGATTTGGCAATGTTAAAAAATTACAATTCGCTGGGTATTCAGATTATTTTCATTGTAAACCCAATTGGCAAAAACAGTTAATATCCTTTATGTAACTGTAATCTTCATGTTAACGCTAAATTCTTCCTTTTAGTGATATTTTTAGTTTTGAACAAGAGTTGTCTGGCTGATTTTACTACAATGTTCGACTTCTAGAGCATAGAAAACTCTTTACATTCGGACTTTAGATTTGTGCTGATTATCCTCCTTATATATAAGCTATCGACCTTTTCTCAAAACTTGATGAAAATTTAAAAATATAAGATAAGACAATATGTTAATGATATTTTCTCTTATTGTACTTGGATTTTCCTAGGTCTATTCTTCGAATATATTGGAATTAATTACATCATTTTCAATTCAAGTATTCATGACAGACACTGTACAAGAATCTATTTCTTCTTCCGGAGATAAAGGTTAAATCTCAGCGGGTTTAAGATAAAACGCTCGACTTATATGCCTCGTATTTATAGACGCATGAAATGACGAATGTGTTCATCTTCAAGCCTTCTACATAATGAAGCCATTAATCGTCTAACGCTTAGATAGTGGCAAAAACACATACATTTGTTGATATTTTGCTCGTCATCTTCTTTGCAGAAGAGTTTAAAAGTATTGAAGAGCGTAAAGATTGAACCAAATAGATCTGATTGAAGCGGAATCCGGGCTTAAAGCAAAATTTGCTCTGTAGTTGCCTCATCTAAATTAACTTCTTGAGCTAATTTTTATATAATCATGCGATTCATCTCAAACCAGACTTTCTATGACACCTGCATGCAAACTATTAAAAGCCAATAAAATCGAATACAGCATTCACGAATATGAACATGATGCCAATGCCAAAAGTTTCGGGATAGAAGCTGCTGAGAAATTGGGGCTTTCGGTGGAAGAAGTCTTTAAAACTTTATTAGTCACGGATGAAAAACAATATTTTGTCGCAATTCTGCCAGTGCATCATCAGTTAAATCTGAAAAAAGTAGCGCAGGCCGTGGGATGTAAAAAACTCCAGATGGCAGATCCTAAACATGCAGAACGCTTGACCGGCTATCTGGTTGGCGGAATCAGTCCCATTGGTCAAAAGAAACGATTAAAAACGGTGATTGATGCCAGTGCAGAACAGTTGGATAAGATCTATGTCAGTGGTGGTAAAAGAGGTTTGGATCTTGGATTAAAGCCGACCGATCTTGCCAAAGTGCTCAATGCACAGTTTGTCGATGTACTGGATACATAAGATCGAAGTACGATGATCACCTAAATTCATAGAACCTGAAGTGAGAGATTTAAAATAGCTGCATATTTTTTGGTCAGAAATAACAGTAAATCATTTTATACGTTTGTATATTAGATAAGTTAAAACACAGCCTGACTGTGTACACAACAAGGAATGAAAACAAAAATATAAATTATTATGCGGAGCATAATGGATGAAAATTCGAAATAAAAAATGGCCACGGTTCTGTCTGACACTATCTGCAATGGCAGATGCTATCTGCGTTGCCGAGTGTACAGGCAGCTTCTGCACCTTCAGCTGCACCTGCCAATTCACAGGAGGTTTTCTTTGTCGGAAATAACTTGGATGGCACGGTAACCGTGATTCGTCCATCGGGTGATTTTGGCAAAATTGGCGTCATTAACATGATTCCTGACCGGAAAGAGCGCCTTAAAGAAATTCACCTGAATCCAATCAAGCTGATTGCTTACACTTATATTCAGACCACAGCCGGTGAAGGCAATGATCAGTTGGTGGATGATATGTACTCGACACCAGACGGGCAGTCAGTCGTTGCATCACGCCCAAGTTTCGCCGATGTGGTATTGATTAATATCAAAACCGGCAAGATTAACTGGCGGACGCCTGTAGAAGGCTTCCGTGCTGACCATATGGCGGTATCACCAGATGGGCAGCGGGTCGCCGTATCTGCATCTTCAGGAAATGTAGTGCATGTACTGGATATCCATACCGGTAAAGAGTTAGGCCGTTTCAGTACTGGCGACAAACCGCATGAAAATATTTACTTCGATAGCGGCAACAAGATACTGAACTCTGCTATCGGCAATGTGGAAACCTCGATGGATGCACAGTGGCAAGACTTTACTAAAGGTAAGCGTTTTATCGCTATCGCAGATGCCAATACGCATCAGGTGGTAAGAAAAATCGATTTCAGGCCTGCATTGGATGCATTTGGTCGAAAAGATTTGTCCAACTCAGTACGACCAATGGTATTTAGTAAGGATGAAACCAAACTGTATGCCCAGGTTTCATTTTTTAATGGGCTGATTGAGTACGATCTGAATCAGAACAAGATTAGCCGGATCGGACAGCTCCCTGGCAGTGACAGTATCCCGAAAGACCGGACAAAATGGGTGAATGATTCGCGTCATCATGGCCTATCAATCAGTGCTGATGGTGAAAAGCTCTGTGTCGCCGGTACCATGGATAACTACGCTACGATTGTAGATCGCAAAACACTGACAGCCGGGAAACTGATTTCTGCAGATAAACCTTATTGGGCAACGCGAAGCCCGGATGGTCGTAGCTGTGTAATTTCAGAAAGTGAAACAGATGTAGTCACAGTGATTGATTTTGCCACAGGCAATAAAGTGCTGAGTGTACCGGTAGGAAATCATCCACAACGCGTTCGGATTAGTTATGCACCAGCAGACTGGTCAACGCCGTAGTCAATCGTCGATTAGCGAAAAAGACAGCTTTTTGATAAAGGTTGTCTTTGTTGAGCTGAGGACATAAAAATGAATGATAAAACAATTCTGTTCTATGTAATGCTCGGATTGCTATTGTTTGGGACTTTAGCCGGTATTGGCTATCAGGTACGACAAGAAATCTATCGGACGAATTTTACTGATCAGACCCATTCTGATCCGGTCCTGCCAGTTGAAAAATCGGCAAGCTATATATCTGTTAACTCTCCTGAGAATAGTCAAACTACGAAGAAGAAACAGAACGATACGGTTGCAAAGCAAAACGAATTATCAAAGCAACAAGAACAGTTATATCTGGACTTTACTCAGATCATTAACGCTTTAAGTGAGGGACAACGACCAAATCCTCAACAAGTCAGTTTGTTGATCAGTCAGCAGCAAAAACTGGTAGAGGCCCAACTGGTGAGCAAGGCCGAAGCGAAAGCACAAATTGAGTTTCTGATTAAAGTTCTGCCTGAAATGGATCATGAATTGCATCGGGCGTTGCGAGTATTAGAACAAACTCGAACTTGACGAATTAGATCCAGCTGTATCTTTCATTATTCTCAGTCTGAAAATTGCTCTCATAAAAAAAAGCCCAAAAAATGATCTGGGCCTTTAAATACACACTATAGAAAGCTAAGTATCTTTATAAACAATTTGCAGGCTTGGGTACACCTTTATAAACAATTTGCAGGCTTGGGTACACCAGCCAAACGGCTTAAGTGACGGGCCACCAGACCAGTATTAAACTTTTCTTGAAGCATGGCATTATTGATATCGGCACTGACAGTTTTCATTAAAAATTTAATCAGTGGTCGTGTTGCTGGTGAATGACCAAACTGCTGATAGAACTGACGTACCGCTTGCAGAATTTCAAAATGCCAAGGAGTTAAGCTCAGTTCCAGACTATCGGCCAGCACTTGAGCGACTTCTTCATTCCAGATGGTATAGTCAACCAGATGGCCATCTTGATCCAATTCTAAATTCATATCTAACTCATTTATTATTTCATTGAAATGCAGCGATTAAACTCGAGGCAAAGATCTGCAAAATCCGCATAATTCAAAAGCTTTATCTGATCAGGCAAAGGCTGTACTAATAACTCCGCATCATTTTTCAGTATGTGAATTTTCGGCAAGCTTTGAAGAAATGAATGCTCTAGCAGCAAAACCGCTTCACCCATCAGCACGACCTGATCACCCATTGTATAAGTTTGAGCCAGTTGCTCTAGGATCTGCGCTGTTGCCGAATAGCTGGATTGGATCAGATAAAGTGTGTGATTTGACATTTTTATATCCTTGTTCCTTACCAATACATCACATGATCAAAGCTTTGAATAAATTCAGAATTAAGCTCAATAAATTCGATTTCTTGTTCGCTCTGTGCCACAAATGAGGAATGCTGGTTTTTTTTCTCAATCAGAATCGGAGTGAGATCATAAAACTCGAAACTGTCGACCATATTTGATGCCAGTTTGAATGCATGATGCACCTGGTCAAATTGCAGGTCTGAATGCAGCAAACTGAGGGCAGCACTTTGTAGCAGGACTTTAACTTCTGCGCCAAAAGTTGCCAGGACCATCGTAGCCGATAGGCTTTCATGCACCTGCAGACTGGTCAGATTGGCTTGGGTTAATATAACAAGTACAGATTTCACACAAGATTCCTTGGAAAAGCAACACATTCTAAAAAATGAAACATCTAGAATTGAATGAGACGTTGTGAGGACTGAACAGCATCGGCAAGTTCACCTAAACCGACCAATTCAAAGGCATCTGCCAGATTATGCTGCTGAATATTGTGACGTCGAGCATTGTCCAGATCTGTAATTCCACGTGCCAATGCTGCACTTACACAGACCGGGAGGCGAATCTGTAGCGCTTGCCATGCATGTGTAAGATGACGTTGATCGTCGGGTACCCATTGCAGTGCATTTGCGACCGATACGCCGTCCTGATAGAAGAATACACGGAATGCTTCCTGTTTATCTTGCAAGGCCTGAGCCAAACCCAGGGCATGCCAGGCATAAATGGAAGTCGGTGCGGAGGTAACAAGAATTAAGGTGCTCATCGAAATTCACTACAGGCTTGATCAATAGCAACAGATTGATCTTGGCTTCATCAGAAAGTAGGTAGTATAAATGATTTTAGTGACGGGTGGATTAGGCTTTTTAGGCTCACATATTGCTTTAAGTCTGTTAGCACAAGGACTAGAGGTCATTGTGGTCGATAATTTGGCCAATGCCAACTTACAGACTCTGGAGCGTCTTGAATTTATCTCCGGCATGTACGTACGTTTTATCAAGATTGATATTCGCAATACCCCAGCATTGAATAAAGTCTTTGAGCAGCATTCGATTCAGGCTGTGGTACATACCGCAAGTTTTAAATCACTGGAAGAATCAGTATTAAAACCACTTGAATATTATAATGATAATGTCAGCTGTATTATGAGTCTCATGCGTGCCATGCAACGTACCGGAGTGCGTCATCTGGTACATTTATCCAGTCTGGCGGTATATGGACAATCTGGCACAGATTTAAGCGAAGATCTGCCTTTTAACTTCACTTATCCGAATCCCTATATCAAATCGCAACAGATGGTTGAGGAAATTATCCGGGATACTGCCAAAACTGACAATGAATGGCGGATTGCGATCCTGCGTCTATCCAATATCGCCGGTGCCTTTGAACACGGTGTGCTGGGGGAAGCAGTGCCACCTTTACCGAAAAATATTGTGCCTTTGGCGATGCAGGTCGCTGCACAGCAACGTGAATATCTGGAATTACGCCGTCAGGCCCATACTGCGGATGGCACAGTAGAACGCAGTTTTCTGCATGTCGCAGATTGTTGTGATGCGGTGATCAAGTCCTTGCAATGGTTGTCGCAACAGCAGGAATTAAAATGTGAAGCCTTTAATATCGCCGGTGAATTGATTTCCATACAGGATTTGCTAGATCAACTGGCTGAAGTCACCCAGTCTGCAATCAAAACCATGGATGCTTTACCATATCCCCATGCGGAAATGGATCAATTGGGGGCGAACATTGAAAAGGCGCGAAATATTCTACATTGGCAACCTCAGCGATCACTCAGAAAGATGCTTGAGGATGAATGGTTGTTTTATCAGAATATGCTCAGAGGGCAGTAATTAAAAGTATTTAGCTATATTTGATAATAATTATCATTTACATGATTACTGTGATCGATTACTTTAAATCAATAGATTAAATCATTCATATTGAAATTCCTAAGATTAGTAACAGGCAAGAAGAATTGAGGTTGAACATGCAAACACGTATTGAACATGACACGATGGGAGAAGTGGCTGTACCGAGCGAGGCTTTATGGGGCGCTCAGACTCAGCGTAGCTTGCAAAATTTCAAAATTGGAAATGAGCGTTTGCCACGGCCAATGATTCGTGCCATGGGACTCGTCAAAAAAGCTGCGGCCTTAACCAATGCCGAGCTGAACCAGATTTCCCAAGAACTGTCACGCTACATTGTAGATGCGGCAGATGAAGTCATCAGCGGGAAATGGGACAGTCAATTTCCACTGGTGGTCTGGCAAACCGGTTCAGGTACGCAAAGCAATATGAACTGTAATGAGGTGATTGCCAATATTGCCAACCAGAAACTGGGCAATCATTTAGGGGCACAAAAACCGGTTCATCCGAATGATCATGTCAATCGTGCCCAATCTACCAATGATTCATTTCCGACGGCGATTCATGTGGCTGCGAGCTTGCAGATCAATGAACTGTTAATTCCGGCAGTCACACGCTTGCGCAATACTTTATATGCCAAATCTCAGGATTTTGCCGATATTGTAAAAATTGGCCGGACACACCTACAAGATGCTACGCCTTTAACCTTGGGGCAGGAATTCAGCGGTTATGTCTCTCAACTTGATCATGGACTTCTTCGTCTAGAACAGGCCTTAGTTGGCTTATATGAATTGCCATTAGGCGGTACAGCGGTTGGTACCGGTCTAAATGCTCATCCTGATTATGCTGTTCAGTCTGCTAAAACACTAGGACAGTTAACAAGCTTACCATTTGTAACTGCGCCAAACAAGTTTGAGGCTCTGGCAGGCCGTGATGCTGCGGTATTCGCGTCTGGTGCATTAAAGACTTTAGCGGTTAGCTTAAATAAGATTGCCAATGATATTCGCTGGCTGGCCAGCGGGCCTCGTTGTGGTTTTGGTGAATTGCGTATTCCTGAAAATGAACCGGGTTCTAGCATCATGCCGGGTAAGGTGAATCCGACGCAAAGTGAAGCGATGACCATGGTCGTGGCGCAAGTTCTCGGCAATGACACCACCATTAACGTGGCAGGTGCATCAGGGAATTTTGAGCTGAATGTGTTTATGCCGGTCATTGCCTATAATCTGTTGCAATCCATCCAGCTTTTAGGCGATGCGTGTAACAGTTTTAATGATCATTGCGCCGTAGGCATTGAGCCGAATCATGAGAAAATTGAACATTTCCTGCATGATTCTTTAATGCTGGTCACAGCATTGAATCCGGTGATTGGTTATGAGAATGCAGCCAAGGTTGCCAAAACAGCCTATAAGGAAGGAAAAACCTTAAAACAGGTGGCTGTTGAACTGGGTTTAGTCACTGCTGAACAGTTTGATGAAGTAGTGCGTCCTGAACAGATGGTCTCACCGAATGCCAAATAAGGGCTGCAGCGCTTTTATTTTCAATCTTTCCGCCTGTTTTATCATGGAATAGTCAGCAGTGGTTTTTATCTCAGGCAGAGTTGCGTACAATAGTGCTAGATGAGATTAACCACTGATGATTGTTTTATGCTTGATATTTATTTAACAGATGTTCAAAGAAAGGTGCAATTCAAGGATTATCCAGGTGAGCATCCTGTTAAATTTATTCTGAATTTCAAAAAGATTTTCCCGAGTGTGATGGAACTTCTTTTACCTGTGCTTCCCGATAATGAAAATCTGGAAGAAATGTCTTGGGAATCGACCAGCGATGATTTTGAAACCTTCCAGATGTTCTTAACTGGATGGGGTATTATTGAACTTCGATTAAAAGCAATTACCCAGTTTAAAGATAAAGCATTTGCGGATCGTCTGGTTAAACAAGCCCAACAGAAACGCAAAGACTATCAAAAACAGCAGACTAAACTAACCACAGTTGAACTGGATTATTTGTTTATGCATGAGATGCATGCTCTGATTGATGCAGAGCTGGTTGAACTTGGTGAGAAATTCTATTTACCGATTTTACGTGAGCTGTGGAAGACTAAAGTATCTGCTCAGGTGTTGAACGCGAAGTTTTAAACGGGTTTTTTAGCTTTTATTTATAAAATTAATCTTCCAATTTTGGGGGATTAATTTTATCTGCAAGATGAGATTTATTTCAAAATGCATGATCTCTTGAAATAGCCTAAGTAATATTAAATGTGATCATTGAACTGCTTTATTCTTAAAATTTTGATCAATAATAGCGCATGTTGAACAATCCTTTAGCGTCAGGCACTCGCATAGGGCAGTAGTTTTAACGATTGTTCAAAAAATAGATGAAAATGATCATTTTTAGCTAAAAAATATATAAAAATATCAATTAAATAGCCTAGTAATTAAGTCCATTATTTTTTAAGGTATATAGGCTTTATCTTAAGATGAGTAAAAGCTTAATTGATTAGCTATCCTTCACAAAAATAGATGAAGGTTCAAATTTTCCCGAAGATATATCCCAGGATTTTCAAAAATGTCGAATCAGTTTTTAGATTTAATTACTAAACGCCGTACTATTTATGCCATTGCCAAGAATGTTGAACAATCTCCTGAACGTCTAACTGATTTGATTCAGACTGCAATTAAGCAAAGTCCATCTTCTTTCAATTCTCAGTCTTCACGCGCCGTCATTTTATTCAATTCAGAACATGAAAAGTTTTGGGGCTTCGTCGCAGATAAATTAAAAAGCTATGCCAAAGATGAAGAAAGCGCTGCAAAAACCACAGCAAAAATGGCCAGTTTTGCGGCAGGGGTAGGCACTGTTTTATTTTTTGAAGATCACACAGTTGTAGAAGGCTTACAGGAACAATTCCCATCTTATGCTGATAACTTCCCAATCTGGGCAGAGCATTCGACTGCGATCGCACAATTTGCAACATGGACAGCATTGCACACAGAAGGGCTGGGCGCATCATTGCAGCACTACAATCCGATCGTGGATGAGCAAGTTCATGCGGAATGGGACATTCCATCGAACTGGAAGTTGCGTGCACAGTTGGTATTTGGTTCGATAGAAGGCGAGCCACGTGCCAAAGATTATCTCGCGGATGAAGAGCGCTTTAAAGTCTTCCAATAAGTTGAGATCCATATCTGCGCTTAACACGGTTTAAGGGCAGATATTTTTTAGATCTCGATGAAATCCCAATCAGCTTCATTAAAATTAAGTTAAAATAGCGCGCTAATGAAAATTGATGAGTAAGACCGAATGTCGAAAAACACGCAAAACCTATCACCTTTACAAGAACTGATCGCAGAGCAAAAGCTACTTTGTGAAGAAGTAGGCTCGGCTTATGTTGAAGTCACGGGTGATGATGTTGTTGCGGTGGCCGTACATACCTTAAAGCAGGATCCGATTGTTGGCATCCGTAAAAAGCCTGAAACGGCTGAAAATATCAGCTGGTACATTTATGGTGGAGAACCTTCAAGTGAAGAGGCTTTCGAAACCATGACAGTACGTGAATTACAGGACATCGCACCAGAAGTTTTACCGTATCTGGCTCTGGAAACAGGTTTTCGTTTCATGATTGATGCCGATGATTATGAAGATGTCTGGAAAGAAGAAATTTAAATGCTAAAAAAATCATCTTTCATTTGTGCTGGATTATTATTAGGACTGAATAGCATGGTCTTCGCAGAGCCGCTTTCACAAAGTGCCTATGACGAGTTTATTTCAGCTCAGACTAAAATCGTGAATGAAACCAAGCATATTTTAGATGAAGATGATCAAAAGGTAGATGCCCAAACTCAACGTCAGGCTTTCTGCAAACGACTGAAAGCCTATCAGGATATTCAAAAGGTGTCCGAAGAAAACAGCAGTCTGGATATGGCGCCCACGATGGTCATGGTCGCCAAAAGTTTTCTTAAGAGGCAGGATCAAAGTTTGACTCAATCTGGAATGACCACAAGCGTATTTTGTAAAAATAGGAATGTAGAATAAATTATAAAATACTTTTCTATCTTGAAAGTTTTTCGCAGTAGAATAAAAATTAAGTAGGTAAGTCTATTTCACAACCAGATTTTATAGATATTAAAACCTGAAAGACCATTTCCTGAATATCATGTAATAAAAAATCTGTTAAGTTAATTTAAATTTATTTTGATGTGAATATCTAATATCTCGGGTATATATCCACTGTTTTTAATACATTGATAAGAATAAATGAATAATCGTAGTTTTGTAATTTCTTGAACAGGACGATTTAAGTAGGATAGCGTGATTGTACGCTGATATTTAAGCTAATAACTTGAATATCTTAAGATGCTAAAAATAGCCTAAGTAACACATAAGTTTAACAACTTTCTCAAGAAAGGGAGAAGGGGGAATTGATAATACTGATATTTACTGCCTGTAACTCATTTGGTCTTAAAACGTATTATTTTTAAACAGAATTAAGTCGATTAATAAGCTACTTATGAATAGTCATTTTTTGATAAATAATAAGCAATGAATAATTAAAAACAATATTTTCAAAATTACCTCAGTCTATTTGGGTAATAACAGCGAGTTAGTTTAAGAAACACTCTGACCTAAAAGTGGTTTACATGTTATTAAATCCCAGTTTTAAGATTTTCATTAATTTTATTTAGTCTGCACCACAATTCAACCATCTTCTTTCATATTTATAGATAGCCAAATATGCATCCAGATCTAAAATCGTAATTTTAAATACTTACAAATTGATTATGAATTATTTAGCCTAAGCAAAATATATCCCCATAAAATAGCCTAAGTAAAATTTATATTTAAAAATTTCGCAATTGATTAATTCCCAATATAAATCCATTATAAACACTTAAATAAAGAAAGAAATCACGGAATTCTCAAATGATCCTAAATTATCAACTCCAACACCACGAAACGTCAGTACTATCTCCAATGATTTTTATTCATGGTTTATTCGGTAGTTTAAGTAATTTAGGAATACTAGCTCGATATTTTTCTGAGCAAAGAACCGTGCTTCAAATTGATGTACGCAATCATGGTCTTTCTGGTCATAGTTCAGACTTAAATTATCAGTTCATGGCGGAAGATGTCCTAGAAACTTTATCAAGTTTAAATATTCAAAAGTTCATAGTAATAGGGCATTCTATGGGCGGAAAAATTGCTATGAAATTGGCTGATTTAGCCCGAGTACAAACTGAAAAGTTGGTCGTTCTTGATATTACACCAATCCAATATCATGAGAGTCATCATACTGAGATTTTTAAAGCCTTATTTGCTGTGCAGCAAGCAAATGTTGCTTCACGACTTGAGGCAGCAAAAATTATGCGTGAATACATTCATGAAGAAATGGTAATTCAGTTTTTATTAAAATCCTTTAATAAAGGGCAATGGCTCTTTAATGTTCAAGCTTTATTTGATCATTATCCAGATATTATGGCTTGGGAAAAGGTCGAAAAAGTTAATCAGCCAGCTTTATTTCTTCGTGGCGGTAATTCTTTTTATATCTCAAAACCTGAACATTTTGCGGCAATCAATGAACAATTTTCTCAGGCGAAAATTGAATGCATTGAAAATACAGGACATTGGCTGCATGGTGAAAAGCCAGATGAAGTCATTAAACATATGCAGACTTTTCTAAATTAATTTACGATTTCGCACTCAAGGCTGAAATGTTTGAGTCTGTAATTGTCCTTCATGAATGAGTTGATGCGCCATTTCAGCTGTTTTCTTTAAACCGGGCATACGATATTCAGTATGTCCAAAATCTTTAATGGATTTCCAGCGACCGCCCCAGGTTAAACCCACCGATTCTGCAATCTGGCCAAACAGTTCATAACCACGCATGGCCCATGGATCACGTTCACTAATCACCACCTTGCCATTCCGCTTAAAGGCAATATCCGCGGCCAGACCAAACTGATGATAACTTTGAAAGCCTTTGGCCTTGGTAATATTACTGTTGGTCGCCAAAGAGTTTTGCCTTTCCGGACTTCGATAACCTTCGAGTAAAACCAGCTCATAACCATGCTGTTCGCGCATAATTTTAAAAACCATCAGTAAGCGCTGTTTAAATCGCGGATTCATCTTATGCCATTTACGGTCTGCTGTGCTGATATTTGGATTTATATGAATGTCTTCAATATTCAGATTAAGGCTTTGCGCTGAAATTACAGAATGATTTGCTAAAGATTCTTCTTGTAAGGCTTCGATAATAAGCTGTTCATCAACTTCAGTTGGAGCTGTTAATATTTGCCCATCTAATAATGCATAAATCTGTGGATCAACTTTCCTTAAATATTCAGCTTCAAACCTACTTGCAGTAAGTGGCTGAGTGAAAGCGAACATTAAAATACTGGCAAATAAGCTAAATCCTGAAATCAAAATCCACCATTGCTGCAAATACCATTCAGACTGAAGATGCTCAGGCGATGCCGCCTGATGAAATTTCTGAACAAACTGTTTTGCTTGAGAAAATTGTTGTTTGCTTTGTGAAATCAAATCAAGAAAAAAATCCTGTATTCTTAATCGAAACTCGTAAGACAGCAAGGCTAACATAGCTAAGCTTAATAGAATAAAGCTGCTCAATATAATCAAAATCATCAGTTGAATGATTGATCTAATAATAATTCAAAATTTTTTTTTTATTCATCGATATAAATTTTCCAACGGCGTCATTTTTTAAGTCTTTATTTTTATAAGTGTCCATCATATTTATTTGAAAATTGAGTTAGGGTAAATGAATCGTAATATAGGCTTGTTCAGCAGGCGCGCTAATCAAATTTTGATATTGAGAAAAAACAGCAGCTTGTTCTGTTGACAAGGCATATTTAAAAACCACAAAGCTGATCACGGCAAATAATAATAAAAATATCAGAATCCAGAAAAATGGTAATTCACGATGGATAATATGTCGGATTTGATCTGGAATTGCTGAAAAAGGAGAAAAAGCAACTTTTTTACCCTTGAGATAATCAATCTGATCTCCGATACGAGCAATCAGACTATTTAAATGCTCAATAGATTCAATTCGATATTTTCCATGGAAGCCCAATAAAAGGCAATAATGATATACCTCTAATACTGCCAGACGTTGCTTATCTTTATGGCGTATTTCTTCCAGATATTCAAAGAAGCGATAACCTGCAAGTTGTGAACCAAAAAGGCTTAACTGCAAGGGACTGATCATCCAGGAATTTTGCAGATCAAAAAATCGCTCATCCTGTTGGGTGACAATTGTTTCATCTATTAAAGCGCAATAGGCATATTTTGCATCTTGAATATCTTCAGCTGAAAATTGCATCTGGCGTGCCTGATATTCAAAACTTTTCAACATCTCCAGAATTTTTTCACGGAAAGACTCTATATTTACAGGGACATAGTGATTTTTTAACAGGAAAACAATATAGAAGCCGTCATGCAGTAAATCTACCAGACTATTCGTAGAGGTAGGGTAGGTTTCTACAGGTTGCATGGCTGTATAATCTACTCCGATTTGATCGCCATCAAAGAGTGAAAGAGGAGTGTTAGAGATTGTATTCATTAATATTTTTATCCATTCATGACAGCAATAAGTTCAATCGCGATATCCTGAAAGCCATTCGGGATATAAACACAAATCGATTCTGAATCCAGCATGCGCTGATACAGTTCATTATTGGGTTCAATCTCAAAATAATGAACGCCGGAACGTACCGGAATTGCAGTAGGCACCTGCATGAGATGCTGAACGGGTACAGCCGGTAAAGCTGCAACCACGCGTTGTTCTACATCTATAGTACTACCAATTTTAAAACGGATCGGAACATAGGCAATCAAGTCATGTGCAGGCATAACACTACTTGATACAGCAAGATATAACCGCGTATTGTGACTGATCTTATCGGTCTCCAGACTGCCAAACCAATAGGATGGGCGAGTTTCTTTTAAGCTGATACTGATATATCGATTCGAAATAATTGTATCGAGTAAATCTCTGAGAATAATATCCAGCTGATTGAAGCTGTCGTATAGATGATGATGCTGATACTGCGGCAATTGATCAATGTCATAGGCTGTTGAAAAGGTAAGTAGGGAACCACTGAGTCTTAAAAGTTCCGCATATAGCCGTTCCGGATGAATTTGTGGATACTGCAAAATATGATTTAAGGTTGCATAAGCAGTATTTAAGGCATTCACCAGCCAGAAAGAGACAATATCCCCAGAACGAAATTCAATCAGTTTCTGTTCGTTTTCACGGTTATTGGATTGAATCGTTTTAATCTTGGCCCGGATGATATTCAAAGTTCGCTTTAAATTGTCTAGCAGATATTCACAGGCCTGAATATGTAAAATTGGAGGAATGAATTTATGATCAAAAATAAAATTTCCAGAACTTTGTCGTTTGATTTGAGCAACCGGAAGATATAAATAACCATCCAGAGGCTGCTGAGGTTCTTGGCCAACTTCAAAAAGTTTAAATTCTGCCCGACGGCGTAACAGGGTGATCTCTGCAGTAGTGGCATCGGTGAATAAATCATGGGTCGAGATTAAATGTGAGTGATAACGACTAGATTGAGTGTTTTCGACATGACTTACATTTTGCTTGTTCGGCTGTAGCATTGGCAAAGCCAAATAAATTTGCATTTCACCACGCAGGTTTAAGGTATCCAGTTGTACAGGTTCTGGTAATAAATCCTGTGCAGGCGCCTGATAAATTTCACCATCTTGCCAGATCATTTCAATTTTACTTAATGCCAATATATGCATATTGAATTGAGCTTCATCAAATTGAATGGACTGGATCCCGTGAGCAAAAGGAAATGTCGCCCGAATCATATGACTCAAGCGTTGCTCATGATAGGCATCCTGTAATTGAAAATGTTGCGGTCTTAAAAATAGACCTTCGCCCCACAGTACTTTTTCTGCTTTAAACATTTTAATATTTACCACTCATTCTTGGATTCATCATTGGCATATATACCCAGTAATTCATGTACGTTTTCGATCGGATTCTCGTTCTTGATTACTTGAGCCAGCCATTCATGTAATGGCATCTGACTCCATTTAATCGTCTTTTGCAGCATGTAGCTCACTGGACTATGCGGTTCATGAGATTGAAAATATCGAGCGATGTCTTGTAATAACTGCATGGCCTGTTGACGGTTGGCCAGATGGTTTTGGGCTTGAGGTCGAAATTCTTGTATATTTTCAGGCGAGGTATTCATCACTATTATTTCAGGTATTTTGAGAGTGCCGAATTGCGGTGTATTTATTTGATCCTGAGATATTGAAGAAATATCAGTTTTATAAATGCGCTTAATACTGGAGAAGATCGATTCAAGTTGAGAATCTGTGCTCGCGTAACTCGGTGCATTTAGACCCAGTAAATGATCCAGTGTATTTTTAAGATACAGCCATTGGGTCTGAATCTCGAGAAGAAAACCTTCATTCTGGCTTAAAACTGTTTGAGAAGTTTTCAGCAACGATTGCTCAAAATGCTCCAAATCCTGAACAGTATTATTTTCAGAGTAGTCATCTTGCTGTTGTTTGAGTTTAATATTGCGTTGATGTAAGAATGCCTCATAATCACCTAAATTATAAAAAGGCGCAGAGCTGACCAAAGGCACCTGTTTCATCAGCATTGGCAGTTGCGTAATCAAACCTTGTAATAATCCAAAACGTTGATCAAGATCATCCTCTTCGATTTGAGGATGTAACGTGAACCAGTATCGCTCAAGGCTTTGCTGGGTCAACTCTAATCCTCGAGCAATTCCTTCAAAACCATAGAGATGACTCCAAGCTTCTATAAGCCAGGTATATAGACGGATATCCTTGGTTTTTTCAGTTAATAATTCAATCGTTTTATCATGTACAAGTTGCCAATCGGCCTGTTTCGGTTCCGAGACCCAGTCACCTTGCTCCAATAAAGGATCATCACGAGTTCTGGCCTTGTTAATCACATGAAAATCATTTGAAAATGAATAGTCCACACCGCACGGCTGATCGACTGAAATGTCTTGCAATAAATATTCAAATTCCAGGCTCATCTTTATTCCAATTATTATATTTTATTTGTTTTTATTTTTAGGTTACTTCAACTAGGCAGCATCTGCTTTATTGCTTTTAGAACGTACTTTTTGCGCTATTTTAACTTTCGGATCTACGCTATAAAAAATTTCATCATTCTTAATCTCAATGTGAATCAGTTTAGGAATCTTTCCCTCACTCATGGTTCTCAATATTTCTGTAGCCAAAGCAGGCAATACTGAAGCATTTAAAATATGATCAATATTGCGCGCACCACTATCAACCTCGGTACATCGGCTGAGTAGAAGTTCGAGCAAGTCCTCATTATAAGTAACCTGCGTGGCATATTGCTGCTGAATACGTTGGGTAATTTTCCCCAGTTTATGCTGAATGATCTGGATCAATAGCTCATCATGTAAAGGATAATAAGGCACAATTTGCATACGCCCTAAAAATGCCGGTTTAAATTGCTGATACAAACTTGGTTTGAACAGTTCAATTAAGCTTTTTGCATCCGGCCAGTTTTCGACGGGTTGATTTACACAAGCCTGCATAATGGCACTGGAGCCAACATTGGAGGCCAACACGATTGTCGTATTTTTAAAATCAATTAGACGGCCTTCACCATCTTCCAGCATGCCTTTATCAAAGACCTGATAAAATAATTCCTGCACATCAGGATGAGCTTTTTCGATTTCATCTAATAAAACCACGCTATAAGGATTACGGCGTACCGCTTCAGTCAAAATGCCTCCTTGACCATAACCGACATAACCTGGAGGAGCACCTTTTAAGGAAGATACGGTATGAGCTTCCTGATATTCCGACATATTTATCGTGATCAGATGTGATTCTCCTCCATACAATTCTTGAGCCAAGGCTAGGGCAGTTTCAGTTTTCCCCACACCACTTGGGCCAAGCAATAAAAATACACCTTGCGGTTTATTCGGATCATCCAGTTTTGCTTTAGATGTCTTAATACCTTGGACCAGTTGATGCAAAGCAAAGTCCTGACCCATTACACGTTGCGATAATTTATCTTGTAATTTTAATACCTGTCGGATTTCATCATTCATCATTTTACCTACTGGAATTCCGGTCCAGTCAGAAATGATCTGATTAATCATAGGGACTGTTACACGTTCAAACACGAGTGGGTTATCAGCCTGAATCTGAGACAAACATCGCTGTAATACTTTAATTTTATTTTTATTTTCAATTTTTTTGGATTGAATCTGTAATAATTTTATTTCCTGAACCAATTGAAGTTCTTGCTGCCATTGCTGTTCTACCTGAGAAATCTCTTGTTCCAAATTTGAAATATTTTTTGATAATTCAATTAAAAGTGTCTGATGACACGGAAAATTTTGATGCTCCTGATTTAAAATCTCATGTTCTAGCCGAAAATTATGCAGTTGTGCCTGTAACTGTTCTAACTTTGCAGGTTGCGCATTCTGGCTCAAGGCAACCCGTGCCGCGGCTGTATCCAATACACTAATGGCCTTATCCGGTAATTTCCGTCCACTGATATAACGATGTGAATTACGCACCGCAGCAGTAATTGCTTCATCATCAATCTGCAACTGAAAATGCTGAGTCATGAGCGGAATCATGGCGCGCAACATATTAATTGCGACTTCTTCATTAGGTTCTTCTACCTTTATCACCTGAAAACGACGGCTGAGCGCAGCATCTTTTTCAAAATATTGTTTGTACTCCGCCCATGTAGTCGCGGCGATGGTACGCAGTTCTCCTCGTGCCAAAGCTGGTTTTAACAGATTGGCAGCATCATTCTGACCAGCCTGACCACCTGCACCAATCAGCGTATGGGCTTCATCAATAAACAAGATAACCGGATAACTGCAGGACTGAACTTCTCGAATAATTTGCTTCAGGCGATTCTCAAACTCGCCTTTTACACTCGCACCTGCTTGTAATAAGCCCAGATCCAATACATGAAGTTCTACATTTTTGAGTACATCAGGTACTTGATTATTCACAATTTTCAGGGCTAATCCTTCTACCACAGCTGTCTTACCGACTCCCGGGTCGCCGGTGAGTATTGGATTGTTCTGACGACGGCGCATCAGGATATCCAGCATCAAACGGATTTCAAACTCACGACCGATCACCGGGTCGATTTGGCCTTGGCGTGCTTTTTCAGTTAGATTAATAGTGTATTGATCAAGTGCCGATGTTTTATTTAATTTTAGCTGTGCGTTAGGTGAATCTTCTTTTACCTTAGTAAGCTGAGAATAGCTCATATTTTCAATACTTTGCTCACAGAACTCTAAAAATCGGTGCTTCAAATGATCAATTGGAAGCTGCTCAAATAAAGTAGAAGCACGAATTGTCATTTGATATAGATCAGGCGCAGTGAGCAGGGCAACCAGTAGATGTCCGCTGCGGATCATCGGATTTTGCTCTGCTGAAGCCAAAAGCCAGGCATGTTCTAATACACGAATAATGGATTTGGCAAAGATAGGTGTACGAGAATTTCCTTTAGTCATTTGCTGAATACTCTGATTCAGATCATGGGTGAGATCATCTTCGGAAATTTCATATTTTTTGAGCAATAGTTTGAGATCATTCAAGTCTGGTTGCTGTAGCAACTCTAAGAAAAAATGCTCAATTTCGATTTCATAATTTTGCTGTGTGATGCAGAAATTCGCTGCCTTCTCAAGGCATAGGCGTGCATGTTCAGATAATTTTGTAATCAAAATTTTTAAATTACTCATATTTTTCTCTTTGAGAATATACAGCCTGATATTTTTGAAATTTATAGCTATATATTTCTTATTATTAGGTTTATTTTTATTTATTTAAGTTTTTCTATGAGCAATCAAGATATATTGGCTCAAGATTTTTGGCATATTCTACTCAAGTCTATCCAAATGTCTGCATTCATTGGTCGGAATCTTACCATTTTAAAAATTACATAAAATAATTTAACAAAAACGCATTTATGTATTGACTTCCTGTGATCATTTTTTGTTAAATCCGCAACTAGATTTTTGAATTATAAAAATAGAAAAATAAATTTTGATTATAAAAATACAAAACAATAACCAAAAATTGAGGCTTATTTTGAAAAATAATCTAGGTTTTATTGTATTGCTCATCTCAGGGATGGCGCAGCTATGTTTTGCTCAAACCCATGCAGCAGAATTAAAAAAATCATGTATCAAGAGCTATCCACAAGCAAAAAATGATACTGATTCAACTATCATTGATTTATACCAGCAGTTATGCGACAAGACAGCAAGAAAAAATATGCATCTGCAGCAGCAATTGTCTACCCAAATTGCCAAACGCTATGTTGAAGTCGGTGATCATCTGAAAGCGCTCAATTTAATCGAGCAATTACATCAGCAAAATTACATTCATCAGAATTTAACTGATCTGAAATTCCTGGCAGGGATCGGGATCTCTTCCCAAAGCCTAGAACAGATGCGTAGTACAGAAGTCCGTGCCTTAAATGACTTTACCTACCCACAGGCCAAATCGCTGACTGAACATATTTATCTGGCACAGCCTGTAGCAAAATTTTCTGAATCTGCATCAACGACGGCGCGGAATTCAAAAGTAAAAAATACTAAAAATAAACCAAATAACCCAGTAAAACAAAGCCTAAGTCAAAACAAAAATAAAGTATCGAAAAGCAATCTAAAAAATAATACGGCTGCTATCAGTAATAAAAAAACAGAAAGTATCAGTACACGAACCCACACTCCTAGTACTAATCCATTTGGATCATTAACTAATAATTAATAAGGAAAATCATGATGGCTAAACGTGAAAGTGTACAAAAAAAATTACAGCGTATTCGACCACCACGGGTGCAATTGACCTACGATGTTGAGGTAGGTGATGGCCGTGAAGTCAAAGAGTTACCTTTTGTAGTGGGAGTTTTGGGAGATTTTTCAGCAGCGTCTGAACTTGAAAAAACCAAGCTCAAAGATAAAAAATTTATCAATGTAGACTTGGAAAATATTGATGAGGTGATGCAGTCTCTGGCGCCTCGTGCCAGTTTTCAGGTGGAAAATAGTTTGACTGAAGAGAGTGGTAAAATATCAGTAGATTTGGTTTTTAATGCAATGGATGATTTTCGGCCAGAACAGGTAGTCCAACAAGTCGAACCTTTGCGAAAACTGGTAGAAGCACGAGAACGTTTAACTGATTTACGCAATAAAATATCCAATAATGAACGTCTAGAAGATTTACTGGATGATATTTTAAAAAATACCGACCAAATCCGTAAAATGAGTATGGAGGCAGACAATGAATCACTCTAATGCTGCAACTACCACGAATGTTGCTATTGAAGAATACTCAATTCTGGACTCTATTGTTGAACGTAGTCGAATTGCGCGTAATGAAGAAGAACATGATCGGGCCAAAAGTTTGATTGGTGAGTTGGCCAAGGAAGTCATGGCCGGTACCGTTATAGTTTCAGACAATATGACCTTGGCTTTAGATAAACGCATTGCAGAAATTGATGCGCTTATTTCTACCCAGCTGAGCAAGATCATGCATCACGAGCAGTTTCAAAAAGTTGAGTCCACCTGGCGAGGGCTGTATTACTTTTGTCAGGAAACGCCATCACACTCTTTAATTAAAATTCGTATGTTGAATACGACCAAAAAAGAATTGATTAAAGATTTTCAAAGTGCCAGCGACTTTGATCAAAGTACTCTATTTAAAAAAATCTATGAAGAAGAATATGGTTCATTTGGCGGTGCGCCTTATGCGACCCTCATTGGTGACTTTGAGTTTGATCGCACACCTTCAGACCTGTATTTGCTCGAGCAGATTTCACATGTAGCATCAGCGGCACATGCACCGTTTCTCTCAGCTGCAAGTCCTTCCATGTTCGGATTGGAAACTTTTACTGATATTGATCGCCCACGCGATGTTTCTAAAATTTTTGAAACAGCTGAATATGTGCAATGGCGTTCATTCCGGGAAAGTGATGATGCTCGTTATCTGGCATTGACTATTCCACGAGTATTAGGCCGTTTACCTTATCATCCTAAAGATGGCAATACGACAGCAGGCTTTAACTATGTAGAAGAAGTTTCAGGTGAAAATCATAATGAATACCTGTGGATGAATGCTGCTTATGCTTTGGGGACGCGTTTAACCAATGCCTTTGATATGCATGGCTGGTGTGCTGCGATTCGTGGGGTTGAGGGTGGCGGTTTGGTCGAAGGTCTGCCAGTGCATACCTTTAAAACCAATGATGGAGAAATCATATTTAAGTGCCCGACTGAAATTGCGATTACGGACCGTCGTGAAAAAGAACTCAGTGATCTTGGCTTTATTCCATTAGTACATTGTAAAAATACCGATTATGCCGCGTTCTTCGGTGCCCAATCTACCCAAAAACCAAAGAAATATGATAACGATATTGCCAATGCCAATTCCGCATTATCCAGTCAGATACAGTACATTATGGCAGTCTCGCGAATCGCTCATTATTTAAAAGCAATGATGCGAGATAAGGTGGGAAGTTTTACATCTGCAGGAAATGTCGAAGCATTTCTAAACGACTGGCTGTCTCAATATGTACTTTTGGATGACGGTGCTTCACAGGAAGCCAAAGCACAGTATCCACTGCGTGAAGCTTCGATAAAAGTTGTAGAAAATCCGGATGAACCTGGACACTACAAATCTGTGGTCTTTTTGAGACCGCATTTTCAGTTAGACGAGTTGTCTGTATCTTTACGACTGGTCACTGAGTTACCGCAGTCGAGTCATTAAGACCGCTGCTAAAATTATAATAATATTTATAACAACAGGAAAATTATTAAAATGAAAGACATTTACATCCAGTTTCGCGGCAAATATAAAGTTGATGGTGAATCTCGTGATTCGGAACATAAAAGCTGGCTAGAAGCAAATTCTTGGTCGCACAACATTCGTCAGCCAAAATCTGCAACATCTTCTAGTGTAGGCGGTCATACTGCAGAACGGGTTGAACATTCCGACATGATTTTTATGAAAGATCTGGATGCAACCAGTCCAAAACTTTGGGAAGCATGTTCAGCAGGTTATACCTTCGATGAAGTACAAATCGATTTTTATCGCGCTAATGGTGACAAACGCGTTAAATACCTGCAAATTAAATTAAAACATGTACTGGTTTCTCAGGTTACTCCGATAGTAAATCAAGAAGGCGTTCCAACAGAAGCTTTTGGTTTGAAATATGCTGCAGTTGAGTGGACGTATAATCAACAAGATATTAACGGTACACAAAAGGGTGCCGTGACCAAGAAATGGTCACTATCAAATAATACTGCCTCTTATGCAGCGTAATTTGATCTTTTAGAGGCTGGTCCTGATCAGCCTCTCTCTTGATATTTATAAAAATAAATAAAATTAGACTATAACAATATGAATTTGGATCAGCTTTATCCTTACGGATTTAGAACAACATTATTTGACCGTCTCTTGTCTCAGGATACTCAAAGTTCTCAAGGCCTTTCTTTACAGGCGTTGAGAGAGTCGGTGGCTGCCGATCTCGAAGATTTATTAAATAGCCGTATGGCTAATCTGGATACGATGGTTAATGGTTATGATCAGGTCAAACGTTCAATTCTTCAATTTGGCATCATTGATTTTGTGGGGCTCTCAACAGCGAATCCAATGGACCGAGATAAAATCTGCCACTCGATTGAACAGTCTATTCACGCGCACGAACCTCGTTTAAAGCAGGTTAAAGCCGAGATGCTGATGGATGAGCATAACAGGGGAAGTCTGTGTCTAAGTATTCATGCATTCTTAAATATTTATCCCCTATATGAACCGGTAATTTTTGACGCATTCCTCAAGCCTACTACGCAACAATACGTAATTTTGTCTAAAACATCAGCAGGTGTGCTGTGATCGAAGAATTATTACCTTATTACGAAAAGCAATTACAGGAATTTGGGCAACAATCACGAGAGTTTGCCAATAAATACCCAAAAATTGCCCAACACCTTTCGTTGAATCAAGAGCAGATCGATGATCCGCATATCGAAAGATTGATTCAGGCATTTTCCCTGATTTCTGCCCGAATTGATAAAAAACTGCACGATAGTTATGAAGTATTTACACGTGCTATTTTTGAGGTGATGTTTCCACAGTACCTTAAACCTTTTCCAGCATGTTCAGTGGTCAGTTTTGACGATGCCAGTAAAATCCGACAGCTTAAAAGTAGCCAGCAGATTCCCAAGCAAACTGTATTAAAATCAAAAAGTATCCGTGGGGTACAGTGTGAATATCGTACGGCAAACCAGGTTAATTTATTACCAATCGCCTTAAAATCTGTTAATTTTAAAACGCATGCTTCGACTCATGTTCATTTAAATCGAAATGCAACCTTGAGCTTTGGTTTTGAAATTTTTAACCAGCAGCAGCGACTGTTGGAACAACAGAAATTACCTATTTATCTGGATGCAATTTCCAGTGTTCCATTGCAAATTCTGGATTGTATTTTTAAACCGGAGACGGGTTTTTCTGTAATAGCTCATAATCAAGAGATTGATTTTCAAAATCCTTTTGAACTGATGGGATTTACTGAAGCGGAAAGTGCGCTGCCAGTTGATCAACATACTCATCATGCCTATCGTTTATTAATCGAGTATTTTTGCTTTCCAGAAAAATTTAATTTTCTTAACCTCAATCTGAGTTTTTTAAAAGAATTAAATATAGAAACTACAGACTTTGAGCTACACATTCATTTTAAAATAAACCTGAATGATCAAGTCGTGGTCAGAGATTATTCAGAATTAAATAGCGCTAATTTCAAATTATTTGCGACACCAGTTATAAATTTATTCCCTAAGCAGGCTGAACCGCAGAAAATTGATCATTTTCGCCTAGAGTATCCATTAATGAGTGATGTCCATCATCCTGAGTATTTTCAGGTGTATGCGATCACCGAAATGAAGTTATTGAGAGAGAAAAGCGAGAACAGTCAAACGACCTATCCCGTATTACCTTTTTTTGCCATGAGTCATTATCATCAGGCCGATATACAATTTTATTATCACCTGTTGCCTGAGCAGAATAATAACAAGCATATAGGACTGAAATATTCGATTATTTCCAAATTTTTAGAACCACAGAAAATTTCATCAGACTTTATCAGTATGCAGTTGTTATGCAGCAATCGGGATTTGCCTTATGAAAGTTATCATAAAGATCAGAATAGCTTATCTCTCAATGACAATAGTTTAGCACGTAAAGCCGTGTTATTGAAAAGACCCAATTTACCTTATTGTTTTGATCAAAATCAGCAAGAACAGTGGCGAATTATCTCGCATTTATCATTGAATAATCTGTCTTTAATGAAAGCAAATGCAGTCAGTCACATTAAGGAATTACTCGAACTGTATAACTTGCCGCAATCCAAAGACAACCGGCTAATTATTAATTCAATTCAATCGATCCAGTTTTCTTTGACCCAGAAGTTGCGTGAGCATAAACCATTTCCACTTTTTGTACGGGGTGTCAAAGTTGAAATTCAGATCGATACAGAAGTCTTTAGAGGAGCCAGTCTGTATATCTTTGTGCAACTTTTAAATCACATTTTTAATTTGAAAGTTCAAATGAATAGTTATGTGGATATGCACGTCATTGATTCAAAGTCAAAACAGGAGTTATACCAATGCATACAGAATGTTGGTGGCAAAAGACTTCTGTAGTTGATCGGCTCTTTCAGCAGCCGACCAGCTTTGAATTTATTCAAGCCACGCGATTATTAAGACATGCACCTGAACGAAACAGACATCAAGAATGGAGTAAATCATTTCAATTTATTAGTTCACTCAATCTTAATTTTCCGACTTCTGAAATTGAATCATTGCAATGTGAAGATCATAAAGTGCAGATGACCAATTTAATCGTAGGGTTGACTGGCGTACAGGGCGTATTACCTTATATCTATACAAATAAAATTAAACAGAGTACCCGGGCACACAGAGAAGAAAGCTTACACTTTCTCGGACTATTTAATCATAAATTAACCGCCCAATATGTCGATGCCTGTTTGAACTATCATTTACCAATGCGTTATGAAGTTGAGCAGGAAAATCATTATCTGAATATGCTTCATGCTTTGAGTGGCTATAGCAGTCAACAACATGAACAGCAACCTATAGATGATTATTTTGCTGAGTTTTCAGGCTTGATGCAGGGGCAAAATAATACCCATTATGCTTTAAGCAGCATATTGTCCTGTATTTTTAAATATCAATTTGAGATTAATGAGTTTATTCCGGAAAGCTTTCAACTGAATGATCAGCAAAAAAGCAGTTTAGGAGCTTCGCAACCAATTTTATTGGGAATCAACAGCTTCTGTGGAGAAACCATTCAGCAAGTTGATGAAAAAATTGAAATTGTTATTGGTCCATTAAAACGTGAAGACTATCTAAAATTTTTATCTGAAGGAATACATAGCGCCAAATTGAAAGAGTTACTTCAAACCTGGTGTAGCCCGACCATGTTAGTGGATCTTCGGTTGATTCTAGACAGAGATGAATTATATCCAGCCCAACTCAGAGAAGTACATTCGATGGGGCTGGCCAGAGGAGCCTTATTAATGCCGAATCAGGCAATCCACCATGCGGAAACCTGCTATAGCCTGATAGGAAAAATGTCATGATTAAGCATATTATTCGGACTGTTATAGTTTTATTCATTATAAACAGTTCTCTTATCATTTATTACTGGCGAGATACTCAATACGATCCATCAAATATCGATTTCCTATTATATTTTGGAATTTTACCTTTGTTAATTTGCTTGTTGTTATTAACACCTTATTTTATTTATAAAGCTTTAAAATCCTATAAACAAAGACAGCAAGAACAAAAGGATAGGGCTCATAAATCTCTTCAAGCACAGCAGCAAGAATTAGAGAATAAAGAAGAATTGTATCAAGCGATTGAGAATTACAAACTTAATATTTTTTCAGCTGCCGCCTGGCACAGTTTTGGCAAAAATGCAGAGATCTTGCAGCACATGAAGCAGTTCAAAAGTCCTGAGCTGGACTCAGAACTGCTAAATCGTTTTAGTCTACCTATATTGACATATCGTATTCATGCTGTGGACCGCTTACTCGAAGAAAACGGGACTAGCGAAGAAATGCTTCCAACATTACAGGAACAACGAATTCAACAGTTGATTCAACAACAACTCGAACAGCATGAAGAAAGTCTGAGCTTAATTTCAGAACAGTTAAAACGTTCAGCACTATTTTATGATCACGAACTGGCTTATGAATATCGAATGCATCCGGGATGGATACAGGAGAACTACTGTGAAGATGAAGGAAATATTGCCTCTAATCTAATAGCAGTAAGCAGATTAAATAGGTTGAATCTGCATATTTTATTGGCGGATCATATGACTGGGGAGTGGAGTGATCTCTATCAAGAGCAGCTTATAGGTCAAATTCAACAAAAATATGCATTGCTGCCTGCCCAAATTCATATCAATTTTCACTTTCTGCCTGCTGATCATGCTTATTCAGCTTTGCTGGAGCTATTACAGGAAATTTCAGGTCAATCACATGAGATCAGCTTGATCATTATGGTGGATTCTGAAATTGATCAGGATTGTCTGGATCAGCAATTTTGGCAAAATGAAGAGTATATTGCTGCAGAATATACTGCCAGCTGGTGTTTATCCGCACATGACTTAGAGGTTGAGGGGATGATGCCTTCACGAATATTGACTCTCAGTAAGTACGTCACTGACCTATATGCGTACTTGGGTCAGAATCAGGTTGATCTGTCCTATCAGCTGGAACAGGCACATCCTTTTTTAGTTTTCTTAGATGAAGCCACTCAGTCTAAAACAATGAAAATAATACAAGAAAAATTTACTAATATTGATTTTGAGCCGGAGCATACCATTTATCCTCAAAGCTATTTGGGGCATACCCAACAATTGGCAGCAGTTTTTGCAGCGATGATGTCATCATATCTATACGACAATGTCATTACAATAAGCTATAGCACACAACAAGAATCAAGCTATTTATGTTTTAAAAATAAAGAAAGTGATCAACTGAATGAAATCTCATTAGTAGCCTAACTATTTATAAAAATTAAAGAAAAAAGAGATAAAAGTGAATACATTATTTTATACAGTCCTGGGGTATGTCTGGCAGTACATTAGCAACCCTAAAACAATGATGGCCTTATCCTTTTTAGTGGTCATTATTTCTATAAAAAATACGGTTTCTGATCGCATTTTCTGGATATTGCTGACCGTCTATGTCGCCATATTAATAGGCTGGGGGATTTATACACTTATCCGGTGTTATCTGCATACTAAAAAGGGTGAAGAAATCGAGACTGCCTTATCTCAAGGTTTTGCAGCTGAAAGCAAATACAATAATAAAGAAGAACTTCAGCAGATCAGTCAGCAAGTCAAACAATCTATTCAGCTGATTCGTAAGTCAAAATTAGGCGATCGTAAGGGTCACGCGGCACTGTATGAACTTCCTTGGTATATGGTCATCGGTAACCCGGCGGCTGGGAAAAGCTCGGCGATTTATGATTCCGGTTTGCGGTTTCCTTTTGAAGAAACTCATCAGAAAATGGTCTCTGCCGGACTTAGCGGAACTCGAAACTGTGACTGGTTTTTTTCAACTCAGGGTATTTTCCTGGATACAGCCGGACGCTATTCAGTCTATCCGGAGGACCATTCTGAATGGTTAGGCTTTTTAAATATTCTCAAGAAAAATCGTTCTAAAGTGCCAGTGAATGGTCTTATTGTGATCGTAAGTATCGCTGAGTTGGTCAACCAGAGTCCGGAGAAATCTCTACAACTGGCCAAGAACCTGCGTGCCCGTATCCAAGACCTGACTGAACGTCTAGAAGTTTTTGCGCCAGTCTATCTGGTATTCTCCAAGATGGACCTGATTGCCGGCTTCACGGATTTTTTTGATTGTTATCATGGACAAGAATTGGATCAGGTTTGGGGCGCAACGTTGGCTTATCAACCAGACTCGAGTGCAAATGCTGTTCAGCTATTTGAAAAGCATTATGGCATTTTATATGAGGGTCTGAAAAATGTAAGTATGACCCATTTAACCCGTCGGCATTCACAGCATATTTCACCCAGTGTAATGACCTTTCCACTGGAATTTAAGAGTCTCAAACCGGTATTAAGAACCTTTATTTCCACTTTATTTCAAGACAATCCTTATCAGTTTAAACCGGTTTTTCGTGGATTTTATTTTACCAGCGCCTTACAGGAAGGCTCCATTGAAAGTCCAATGACAGAACAGATTGCTGAGGACTTTCATCTGATCCGCAGCGATAATCATGATCTTGGCCTGTCTAAAGAGTCTGTATCACAGAATCATGGTTATTTTCTGAAAGGTTTATTTTCTGAAGTGATTCTTAAAGATAAAAATCTGGTGAAGCAGCATATTAATCCGGCACGAAAACGCCGACGCTTTATGGCTTTTACTGGTGCTTTACTTACTGTATCGATGGTGTTGAGTCTGTGGGTGTGGTCTTATCGAAATAATCAGCAATTAATGGAAGAAGTTCAGGCGGACCTGAATAAGGTCGTACAGATGCAGAAACAGTCAGGAACGGAGCTGGTCACACAAATCGATGCATTATTAATTTTGCAAGCTCATCTACAACAGTTAGATCAATTTGATCAGAAGCGCCCATTAAAATACAGTTTTGGTCTATATCAAGGACAACAGATCAGGGAGAAACTGCAAGCTGAATATTTGAAAGGAATTGAGCAATTAGTATTGCAGCCCAGCCAGCAAAATATTGCAGAATATCTACAACGGGTAAAAAGCAATGCAGCAGTTCTTAAAGAAAATCATATTCATGTGCAAATTAATCCGACTGCACAAGTTCAGCAACTCGCATTAGAACCATCTGACCAAAATCCGCAAGATGCTTATAATGCACTTAAAACATATCTGATGTTGAGTAACCGTAAATCTATAGATTCCAGTCATCTCAGCGATCAGTTGACACGTTTTTGGCGGACTTGGCTGGATCAGCATCGTGGTCAGCTGCCACGTGCTGAAATGCTGCAAAAGGCCGAGCAGTTACTTAGCTATGCCATGACACTGACAGATTCGAGTTCATTTCCCCAGCTGGATTCCGATACTGTTCTGGTTGAACAGACTCGCCAGGTTTTAACCGCGATGATGACCGGAGTGTCTGCACGAGATCGTGTATATAACAAAATTAAAATGCGGGCTTTGGTACGTTTTCCTGCATTAACGATCAAACAGATGGTCGGGGAGAATGCTCAGACAACCATGTTGGGAAGTTATGCCTTACCCGGTTTTTATAGCTATCAAGCCTGGAACGAATATGTACAACCTGCCATAGAAACCGCGGCGCAAAGCCCAACTGAAAGTAAAGATTGGGTACTTAATACATCACAGTCTGATGATTTGAGTTTTAGTGGCAGTCCTGAACAAATTCGACGCCAGCTGACTGAAATGTATAAAAAAGAATATATCAGCGAATGGCGTAAATTCTTGGGTGCCATTTATTATGCCAAGGCCGGTGACTTTAATCAGCAAACATATCAGATAGATATTCTTGGCGAACCAGAAAACTCACCGATTCGTAAAGTCATACAACGGGTAGCGCAAGAAACCAGCTGGGATAATCCAATGGTACAAGCTGAGTTGGCGGTTCCACAAAAAGGTTTTATTGCCTGGTTTAAACGCAAGATATTGCAACGTCATGATGGCAAGTTGGCACAGAATTCTGCATCGACTTTCTCTCAGGGGATGATTGCCAAAGACTTTCAGATCTTCTACCAGATTGTACGTACACGAGATGATTTGCAGAACCGGTCGCTGCTGGATGAGTATATGCAATCTCTGACCAAGATACGGAGTCGCTTTAATGATCTAAAAAGTTCTGGAGATATTGGTCCGGCGAGCATGATGCTCCTTAAGCAGACCGTTGATGAGCAGAATTCTATCTTTAATATCACTCAAAAGTTTGTGGATGAGAAAATGTCGGTAGGAACCCATGAGCTGGATCAACAGCTGATTAAAAAGTTGTTTAGTGTTCCTCTAACACGTTCCTTTGAAAGTCTGATGCTTCCGGCACAAGCTGAAATGAACGAACTCTGGCTAATACAGGCCTATCAACCATTTAATGCAAATTTATCGCAAAAATATCCGTTTAGCAGTCAAGGTAGCTTACAGGCAACCTCTCAAGAAATTAATCAGATTTTTGGTGAAAATGGCAGTATTTCCCGTTTTGTCAAAGAGCATCTTGATCCCTTAGTGATCCGTCGTGGCTATAGCTTAAGCTCGAAAACCTGGCAAGATTTAGGGCTTAATCTAAATCCTGTGTTTGTTGCAAACTTTCAAAATTATGTCGCGCCTGTGAATGGTATGGCAACTGGTGAGTTAAATAATACCAGTCGTCAGGCAGTGAGCCCCAATCAATCTAATTTCCAGTTTTACCCACTGGAACAGGCTCATTTATTGGCTTATACCATTGATATTGATGGACAAAGAATGCTATTTGAAAACGGAATTCAACAATGGGTGAATTTTATCTGGCCAAATTCCGGCGCAATTCCAGGCGCACGGATTACGGTGATTGATTTGGAAGGGAAGACCCATACCATTTTTGATGAGCCTGGGGAATATGGAATCAACCGTTTGATTGATAGTGCTCAGCGTACACAAAAAGGCAATATTTTTGAGATGGTCTGGCGCAGTAAAGAGAATCCTGAACTATTTGTGAAGACCAATTTTCGTTTGGTGAGTGGGAATAATGCAAGTTCTATCGGAAGTAATCCAAGTTATAGCAATTTGCAGTTGGTGGATCAGGTTGTTTCGAATAAAGTAGTGAGAGTTGTCGCAGCACAGAATACGATGATGTCAGGAAAAACAGCTCATACAACTAGGACGACTGCTGCAAACACAGGAACTTCAATGCCATGACCTTGATCAATCAATTATATTGTAAATGGATCACGTGGGTGAATTGATATGAATTAAAAACAACTAATTTTAATGTAGAAAATAACTCAAGGTTGGCGACACTAGAATAGTCTTTAACTGCAAATCAGATGAGCCTGACTCAAGGCATTAAATTGATTAAATAAACATTTATAGAAGCATAAAATGAAAATAAAAAATAAATACTTAAAGTTAAATAAAATCATCATTTTATCCTGTTTTTCAATTGGTTTTAATGTGCATGCACAACCTGTAATTGCTGAAGGTACTGTATCGAATAACAATAGCAAGCAAGCTATTTTGGCGAAATTGTATTCAACTTATGGTAAGGAAAATGTGGTGGATCGCATTCAGATCCGCCAAGTAGTGGCACCAACGAATTGGTCGAATATAGTCATTGATGTGATTAATGAAGACCTTAAAAAGGTTAAACAGGGAACCTTAACGGTTAAAGGTTCTGATATTCAGCTAACGGGTAAAGTATCAAATTCTTATGAAATTCAGGATACTACAGAGAAATTTAAGGGTTTAACACCCGAAAATTACCGCTTAAATGCACAGCTTTCAGTCAATCAGGCAGAACAGCAGATTATTGATGCTGCATTAAAGAACCGGACTATTGAATTTGAATCTGGCAGTGCAGTATTAGCAGCCTCAGGTATACAAATTCTGGATGAAATGGTCACTGCCTTAAATAAGGTTAGTGGAAAAAAGATACGTATTATTGGACATACGGATAGTTCAGGCGATCCTTATAAAAATCTTATGTTAAGTCAGCAACGTGCAGAAGCAGTGAAAGCTTATTTAATCGCAAAAAATGTTCCAGCGCATTTACTGAGTACTAAAGGTTCAGGTTCAAGTAAGCCTATGGCGGAGAATACAACAGCTGAGGGTCGCAAGAAAAATCGTCGGATTGAATTTGAAGTGCTTTAACGCTGAAGTTGCTTGAGCAGCAGCTATAAAAGTATATGGTGAATGACTTATATGAGTATATCAATTTGTTATTCACCAATTAAAATGTCTATGCGATAAACCATTTAAAATGTCCTGTTTTTAACCACAAGAGTCAAGCACAGGATTTAACTTTCTTTGTTCAATAACAGCTTTCTGAGCTTTACGACTCGGC